>NZ_JBQHUL010000051.1:0-17215 GCF_052065235.1 Blautia sp. HCP28S3_G10
TATTACCTGATTGACACTGGGACAATTATATCATGGGCTTTACTAAGCCTATTGAACAAATATTTATTGAGTTTTCAAGGTACATTTATGTATCTAAAAGATATTATACGATAGACGGAGGGAAAATATGAACAGTAAAATTACCGTCTGCCTCGGTAAAGGCGGGCAGAGAGATATGGCGGAATCTTTTGCCAGGCGAACAGGAGCGGAAATCGTTGAGAACCCGGGAGAGTATCTGACGGTCATGTTTGATTCCAAGGGAGTTTCTCTGGCTGGTTTTGGTCTGACATATCAGGGTGATTTTGAAAACATGCTGCACAGAGTCACAAACGGTCGCCTGCAGCATGAAATGCTGGTTCGGGCTGCGAAATCAGAAAAACCGGGACGCAGAGCCATAGATGCTACGGCAGGCATGGGGGAGGATGCATTCCTTCTTGCAGCACAGGGCTATGAAGTGACATTGTACGAGCAGAATCCGGTGATTGCAGCACTTCTGAAAGATGCACTCCGCCGTGCCAGAAAGAATATGATTCTGAAAGAAATAGCAGAGAGAATGAAACTTGTGGAGGGGAACAGTGTGGAATGTATGGAGAAGCAGCTTGATCCCGTAGATGTGATCTATCTTGATCCGATGTTTCCGGCCAGACAGAAATCGGGCCTCATCAACAAAAAACTCCAGCTTATTCAAAAACTGGAACCACCATGCTCAGCAGAGACGGACCTGTTTGATGCGGCGATTAAAGCCAATCCCTCCAAGATTATTGTGAAACGACCGTTGAAAAGTGAATTTCTTGCCGAAAGAAAACCTTCCTATACTCTGAATGGCAAGGCTATCCGCTACGACTGTTATACCTGACAGATATAAACCAAAATGAAAGAGCAAAACGTTCTACAGATGTGGGGAATAATTCTGAAATATAAATTAAGAAGAAAAAGATATTTTATTGTAGTCCTGCAAAGAAATTTTCAACAGGACACTGGAAGATCTCAGACAGTGCAATCAGTTCACTTACTTTAATGTTCATACGGTTGGTCTCCAGCTTGGCGTAAGTGCTTTTGGTGATCTGGATATCTTTGAGATTCAGTTTTGCAACGACCTGATCCTGTGTAAATCCACAGCGGTAGCGTTCTTTCTGAATGTTCTGACCGATATCCATATCCGGTCGGATTTTCTGCATATGTGATTCCTCTATTATATGATTTTTTTATTAGATTTTCGTAATAAAGAAACTTCTATGCATTGATGATAAGGAGGATTTCCTTTATAATGTTTCGTAATAAGGAAACATTGCAAAGCAGAGGTGAGATGAATTATGGGGAAGATAAAAGAACCGACGGGCATGCTTCTGAATGGGATATACGAGATGTTATACAGGGATGAGATAACGCTGGAACTTGTGCTGGAATATTTTGAAAGAGAACATTATAAGGCAGAAGATCAGTCAGGTACATTAAAAGAATGGCTGTTACAGGGGTATTACAGCTGGAAGGAAGCCAGAATCATTGCCGGTGAGTGAGAAAAAAGTAAAGACTGCATGGATGGGAAAACAGCAGGAATTTACCGCTGTTTTTGCGCATACATATAAATGATAAAAAACAGGAGGTAACGGAGTGGCAGGTTATCGTCGTTTTGTTGCCTATATATATGAGTATCTGAAGGGGAAAAAAGGCGCAAACTGTGGGTTTGTGCGGGTGGAAGAACGGGAACATGTATGCAGGATGGAATTTCATATCTGCTGTGAGGGACTGATTCCGGAGAACAGATGTGAAATGTATGGCTTTGTGAGAAATAAGGGACTTATGGACAGCAGTCTTCTAGGTCAATGTATGACGCAAAAAGATAAAATGGAATATGTAATTGAAACAGATTCCAGAGATATGGGTACGGGAGGATTTGCAGCAGAAAAGCTTGCAGGTCTGATTTTGCTGACAGAAAATGGGGGATTTTTTGGAACTGAGTGGGATGATCAGCCCATACGGCCGGAAAATTTTCACCCTGTAGAGAAAAGTGAAAAACATACAGAAGTATCGGAAACGAAACCAGATGAACCAGTTGCTACAGACATTCACGTACAGTCAGTGGAAGCACCTGCTGTTTCAGAATCTATTCCATCTGTGGAGCCAAATTCTGAATCTGAATCTGCCATCAAGCCCGAAGAACCAGCCCTGAAGTCTGAATCAGATCAGCAATCTGAATCAATACCTGAACGAATACCAAAGCAGAATGCGAATCAGTCCCTACGTCCCCTCCCGGGAACTCCCTGGGAAGCTTTTGAAGACGGAGAAATGACAGAATGCAGAAAAATTAATCTGGACGATCTGCGGGTATTTGGACGCAAAATCTGTATGCTGCGTAATAACCGATTTGTTCAGTATGGATATTATAATTTCGGACATCTTCTGGTATGCAGAAACCGTTCCGGCCAGTATATCCTGGGAATTCCGGGCTGCTATGACCAGCAGGAACGGTTTATGGCAAATATGTTTGGCTTTCCATATTTTAAAGACAGCCATCAGATCAGAGTGCCGAGAGGCAGAGGCGGATACTGGTACCGGTCAGTCGATGCCCCGGATTTCAACTAAAGGAATCGTCCTGAGAAGAATGCTGCGGAATTCTTCAAGTTCTTCCTGAGAGTAGCTGCTGAATCCAGGCTGCATGACTTCTTCAGAGTCCTTGTAAGCCTGGAGATAGTATGCTTTTGCACCCTTCAGCCATTGACCGATTGCTTCAAAATCCTGTCGGCTGTGCAGCTCGTGCACAACGGTGGTACGGAATTCATAATCAACATTACTGTTAAGAAGAAAGTCAACAGTTTCCTGAACTGCCGCAAGATCCGGATGCATCAGCCCTGTAAGTGAACAGTAGTTATCAGGACAGGCTTTTATGTCAACTGCTGTCATCTGGATCAGATTTTTTGCGAAAAGCTCCTTTATAATTTCCGGGTGTGTTCCATTAGTGTCCAATTTGACTGGATATCCAAGTGCACGTATCTGTCTGATAAAATCTTCAAGATCAGCACTGAGAGTAGGCTCGCCACCGGAAATGCAGACTCCTTCCAGAATCCCACGGCGTTTTTTTAGGAAGGTAAATATTTCTTCAGTAGAAATGACAGGTTCCTGTGACGGATGCAGGACAAGTCCGCTGTTTTGGCAGAAAGGACAGCGAAAATTGCATCCTCCGAGAAAAATTGTTGCAGCGACTCTCCCCGGGTAATCCAGGAGAGTTGTTTTGTTTAAACCATGTATAACAGGCATAGGCATCCTCCAAAATACGATTTCCTCTATTCTAGTTTTTATCTGTTGATTTTGCAAGCGGCTTTTACTATACTGAATATCAGAAATCTGTGGACGCGATCTGCAGACAAAGCAGGAGGAAGATCCTTTGACTGAACAGGAAAAATTTATGAAAGAAGCAATCCGTCAGGCAAAAAAAGCCCGGGAACTGGAAGAGGTCCCTATCGGATGTGTGATCGTGTCCGATGGAAAAGTTATTGCCAGAGGATATAATCGGAGAAATACAGACAAAAATACACTTTCACATGCGGAACTGAACGCCATACGTAAAGCCAGCAAAAAGCTTGGCGACTGGCGGCTGGAGGGCTGTACCATGTATGTGACACTGGAACCATGTCAGATGTGTGCCGGCGCCCTGGTGCAGTCGAGAATTGATGAAGTTGTTATAGGAAGTATGAATCCGAAAGCAGGATGTGCCGGATCAGTACTGAATCTTCTGGAGGTCGATGGATTTAATCATAAGGTAAAAATTATCCGGGGAGTTCTGGAAGAAGAATGTTCATCAATGCTGTCGGATTTCTTTAGGGAACTTCGGGCAAAGAAAAAACAACTTAAAATGTCAACTAAAAAGTGATATGATATAAAAAACAGAAAAAAACGAGGAGGATTTTAAAATGACACTGGAAGCATTAAGAAAAGACATGGTTGCAGCCATGAAGGCAAAAGATAAAACAACAAAGGATGCAGTTTCTTCTCTGGTATCAGCAGTTAAGAAAGCCGCAATTGATGAAGGCTGCCGTGATGATGTTCCGGAAGCACTGGTAGACCGTGTGATCCTGAAAGAGATGAAAACAGTCAAAGAACAGCTGGATACCTGCCCGGAAAGCAGAGATGACCTTCGTGCAGAATATCAGGCAAGATACGACGTGATCGCAAAATACGCACCACAGCAGATGGGAGCAGATGAGATACGTAAATATCTTGAAGAAAAATTCGCAGATGTACTGGCTACCAAAAACAAAGGTCAGATCATGAAAGCGGTTATGGGAGACCTGAAAGGCAAAGCAGACGGAAAACTGATCAATCAGGTTGTTGCTGATCTCTGTAAATAAGCTATATCAGATGTGAGATGACTCCCACCTCTTTAGGTGGTGAGGAGCAAATGAGTATCAGTGGTGGGAGTCAATCCCCCATCTGATATAGCCTCCGGCAGGATTGCAGAGATGCGCAAAAGAAATATGTCATGCTTTGCATGACGCGCATCTCGCAGCAAGAATGCCGAGGCATTCTTGAATCAGCAGAATACAGAGAATCTGCCACTGGCAGCTTCTCTTGCATACTTTGGCATAAAAAATACTCTGGAGCTCATAATGAACTTCAGAGTATTATTTTTATTACTGTTTACTTTGTTCACAGCAACATGATTTTTTCTTTACGCGCGCCGCACTTCGGAATGGTCCCATGGACGTTACCTCTACAGTTAACTCAGCCCAGGCACCCTTACGGCACACAAGAGCTTCTGCTTAGTGCTGCTGCATTCCTGCCCTGACACGGTTCACAGATTCCTGTTGCGTAAGACCCAGACGTCAACGCCACTTATAAAGGGCAGCTCCACAGGAGACAAGCCTCGGATTGGCATCACCCCTGCTGTAGCGGATTGCAGGTACAGGGCACCGCTATCTCCCCGGCTGCGCGGAATTTAAGTATAGACGATTTTTGTATACTTGTCAAGTAGGGGTAAAATATTATATAATAGGTTTCAGGCATATGTTGCTGCAAAAGTAACAGGTATACTATAGCACAGATGATGTGCAGTCAGGAGGATACTGAGACTATGATTAAAAGAATCGGTTTATTAACAAGTGGTGGTGACTGCCAGGCTCTTAATGCTACAATGAGAGGCGTGGTAAAAGCTCTTTCAAACGCAGTGGATGATTTGGAAGTTTATGGATTTGATGATGGTTACAAAGGCCTGATCTATGGTAAATATCATATGCTGACCGCAAAGGATTTCTCAGGAATTCTTACCAGAGGAGGAACAATTCTTGGTACTTCCCGTCAGCCGTTTAAACTGATGCGTGTACCGGATGAAAAAGGACTTGACAAAGTAGAGGCAATGAAGCAGACATATTATAAACTCTGCCTGGACTGCCTGGTTATTCTGGGAGGAAATGGAACACAGAAAACAGCCAATCTTCTGAGAGAAGAAGGGTTAAATATTATTCACCTGCCAAAGACCATAGACAACGATATTTTTGGTACAGATATGACATTTGGATTCCAGAGTGCAGTTAATATTGCCACAAATGCTATTGACTGTATTCATACAACAGCGACATCTCACGGACGTGTGTTTATCGTTGAGATCATGGGACACAAGGTCGGAAGCCTGACACTGCATGCGGGTATTGCCGGCGGTGCAGATATTATTCTGATTCCTGAAATTCCTTACGATATCAAGAAAGTCTGCGAGGCAATCAAAAACCGTAACAAAGCAGGTAAACGTTTTACGATCCTTGCTGTTGCAGAGGGAGCTGTTTCCAAAGAAGATGCAGAACTTCCAAAGAAAAAATACAAAGAGAAATTGGAAGCCAGAGCAAAAAAATATCCGTCTGTTTCCTATGAAATTGCAGATCGTATCAACAAAGAACTGGGAAGTGAAGTACGAGTTACTGTTCCGGGACATATTCAGAGAGGCGGAGAACCGTGCCCGTATGACCGTGTTCTTTCCACAAGAATCGGTGCAGGTGCTGCGGAAGCTATCCTTGATGAAGAATATGGTGTTATGATTGGTGTGATCAATGGAAAAATTAAACGAGTACCGTTGGAAGAATGTGCCGGTAAACTCAAAATGGTTTCCCCGAAGGACCAGATCGTAAAAGCTGCAAAACAGATTGGTATCAGCTTCGGAGACTGATAATATCGCCGCAGAATTTTTTTTCTGCGGCGGCTTAATGCCTGTGAAACAGGCAGCATGAGAGGAGCATAATTATGAGTTATACTGCCCTGTATCGAAAATTCAGGCCGGATAATTTTGCTGATGTCAAAGGGCAGGACCATATTGTAACTACTTTGACGAATCAGATAAAGGCCAACCGTATCGGGCATGCATATCTGTTCTGTGGTACGAGAGGAACCGGTAAGACTACAGTGGCCAAGATTCTTGCAAAAGCAGTCAACTGTCAGCATCCGGTGAATGGCAGTCCATGCAATGAGTGTGAGATGTGCAAAGCCATTCAGGCGGGAACTTCCATGAATGTTATCGAGATTGATGCAGCTTCAAACAATGGTGTTGATAATATCCGTGAGATCAGAGAAGAGGTTACCTATCGTCCTACAGAAGGCAACTACAAAGTTTATATTATTGACGAGGTTCATATGCTTTCTACAGGAGCATTTAATGCGCTGCTGAAAACACTGGAGGAACCGCCGTCTTATGTGATTTTTATTCTGGCAACAACAGAAGCACACAAGATTCCTATCACAATTCTGTCCAGATGCCAGAGATATGATTTTCACAGGATAACTATAGATACGATTGCGGCAAGGCTGACAGAACTTCTGAAGATTGAAGGTGTGGAGGCTGAGGAAAAAGCAGTTCGATATGTGGCAAAAGCAGGAGATGGCTCCATGCGAGATGCCCTGAGTCTTCTGGATCAGTGTATTGCATTTTATCTGGGACAGACACTTACTTATGACAAGGTCCTGGAAGTCCTGGGAGCAGTGGATACAGAAGTATTCAGCAAACTTCTCCGCAAAGTACTTGCGGGTGATGTGACAGCGTCCATACGAATTTTGGAAGAGCTGATCGTGGGCGGACGGGAACTGAGTCAGTTTGTAGGAGATTTTACCTGGTATATGAGAAATCTTCTTCTTGTAAAAACATCAGACAATCCGGAAGAGGCTATTGATGTTTCTTCCGAAAACCTCAAACTTCTGAAAGAAGAAAGTGAAATGACGGATGTGGACACTCTGATGAGGTATATCCGTATTTTCTCAGAACTTTCCAATCAGATACGATATGCCACACAGAAAAGAGTTCTGGTTGAAATTGCGCTGATCAAACTGTGCAGACCTGCAATGGAAACTAATCTTGATTCTGTTCTGGACCGAATCAGGGTACTGGAACAGAAGATGGAAGAACGTCCTGTCCAACAGGTGATGGTTCGCTCAGCAGAAAAGAGCCTGACACAGGAGAATATACAGCAGTCGAAGCCGCCCCAGAAAGCGGCGCCGGAAGATCTGCAGAAAATTGTGGCTAACTGGAAGGTGATCGTCAATCAGACGACAGCCGCTTTCAAACAGGCACTTATACATTCAATTCCGAAGTACAATGGTGAAACAGGCGAGCCGATACTCTTTGTGGAATTTCAGACACCACTGGGAAGGCTCTATCCAGATGATTCTGAGGCAAAACAGGAACTTCAGAATATCATAGAACAACAGACAGGCAAAAGCGTGGAACTCCATATGCTGGTAGCAGAGGATCATCAGCAGACCAATCTGGCGCAGGTGACTGTAGAACAGGCAATCAGACAGAATATCCATATGGATGTTGTGGTCGAGGAGGAACCTGGCTCACATATTAAATGATGCCAGGATTAAGAGAGCGTGTGACACGGAACAATTTGCAGGTATCATATAATATAAAACAACAAAATCAACAGGAGGATTTTAACAATGGCAAAACGTGGAGGATTCCCGGGCATGGGTATGCCGGGAAATATGAATAATCTTATGAAACAGGCGCAGAAAATGCAGCGTCAGATGGAAGAAAATCAGAAAGCGCTGGAAGAAAAAGAATTCACAGCAACAGCAGGCGGTGGTGCTGTAGAGGTGACTATCTCAGGTAAGCGTGAAGTAACCAAAGTAACCCTTGCAGAAGAAGTTGTGGATCCTGATGATATTGAGATGCTGGAAGATCTTATCGTTGCTGCAACAAATGAAGCGCTTCGCAAAGTAGAAGAAGAGTCTACAGCAGTTATGTCCAAACTTACAGGAGGCCTTGGAAGTCTTGGCGGAGGCCTTCCGTTCTGATGGAATACTACAGTACGCATATCAACAAGCTGATCGAGCAACTGTCCCATCTTCCGGGAATTGGACCGAAATCAGCGCAGAGGCTGGCTTTTCATATTATGAATATGCCTAAGGATCAGGTGGAACAGCTGACGTCTTCTATTACAGGTGCGCGTGAAAAAATTCGTTACTGCAAAAAATGCTGTACATTGACGGATCAGGAATTATGTCCGATCTGCAGTAATCCCAAGAGAGATGCTTCGACCATAATGGTAGTAGAAAACACCCGGGATCTGGCTGCTTACGAAAAAACGGGCAAATTCGACGGCGTTTATCATGTGCTTCATGGTGCGATTTCCCCAATGCTGGGAATCGGCCCTGATGATATCCGCCTGAAAGAACTGATGCAGCGCCTTCAGACAGATAATGTGAAAGAGGTCATTATTGCCACAAACTCCAGTCTGGAAGGTGAAACAACAGCCATGTATATCAGTAAACTGATTAAGCCTACGGGAATCAAAGTCAGCAGAATTGCAAGCGGGGTACCTGTGGGAGGAGATCTGGAATATATTGACGAAGTAACACTGCTTCGTGCACTGGAAGGAAGGGTGGAACTCTGATAAGAGCTCTGCCCTTTTTGGGCAATCAGATTTTTCAGAATTCCAAAAGGAGAAAAACAGATGGCAAGGAAAAAAATAACTTCTTCTCAGGTTGCAGAAAAAGCAGGGGTTTCTCAGGCAACTGTATCCATGGTACTTAACAGAAAAAATAATGTCTCATTTTCTGCGGAAACAATCGAAAAAGTTGAAAATGCAGCCAGAGAACTTGGATATGAACTGCCTGGCAGAAAGAAGAAACAGAAGGAAATCAGAAAAGAAAAACTGATCGTGGTCTTCTGCCCCACACTGACCAGTCCATATTATGTACTTCTTCTGCAGGGGATTGAATCTGTTGCGAATGAAAAGGGATATGGTGTTTTTATCTGTAATACACAGAGAGATGCAGGGCTGGAAGAAAAATATCTTCGCATGATACGGACGATCAATCCGCAGGGAATTATTTATGCATGTAATCCGCACCCTGATTTTCAGCAAAAAGTAGAAGAGCTTGCAAAAGAGCTTCCAGTTGTTATCATCAGTAACAAAGAAAAGACGACTACTGTAGATGCCATAAATCAGGATAATTCGGAAGTTGGCCGGTTGATGGCCAGACATCTTCTTGATCTTGGGCACAGAGATGTGGCTTTCATCACGCCGCCTCTGACACGAAGACAATGGCAGCGCTCCAGAAGAATAGAGGGATTTATCAGCGAATTTGAAAAAGAAGGGCTGAAAGGCCATGTTCGGATCAAGGCGGCAGATGTATCTATAGAACGGCGTTTACCCAGAATGGATTCGGAGTATTCTATGGGATACCAGCTTACGAGAGAACTACTGGATGAGGGCTGTCACTTTACTGCGATCGCAGGACAGAATGACATGATGGCTTTTGGCGCGATTGATGCGTTGGAGGAAGCAAGAGTCAGAGTCCCAAAAGATGTGTCAGTGATTGGCTGTGACGATATTTTTTATTCAGGTATCCGCAGACTGTCGCTTACAACGATCGATCACTTTGTTGCACTGAAAGGCAGAGACGCCTGCGACATCATTATAAGGAAGATTACAACTAATGATCAGTTTTATACAGGACTTCAGCCTACAAGTCTTTATAATATAGAATATACGCCCAAGCTGATCGCACGCAAAACAACCTCTTATGCCAGGACAGGTAAGGCATTCTGGGAAAAAAGTGATGTAATATAAATTGTCTGATTGTAATTATTAATAATAATTTCGGAGATGCACATTTAGAATAATGATATTTTGATATTTTTTCCAGATAGATCAATTAAATATACATTAAATTGTCATGTGTAATTAATAAAAGTATAAATTATTAATAAAATAATTATTAATAATAGACACGCTTCTTGACCTGAAACAAGTATCTGATATAATGAAATTATCAAAATGCAGACAACAAAATTCAGGAGGAAAAAGTGATGAAATTTTTTATTGACACAGCAAATGTAGAGGATATCCGTAAAGCTAATGACATGGGAATTATTTGTGGTGTCACCACAAACCCTTCTCTGATCGCAAAAGAAGGAAGAGATTTCAACGAAGTAATCAAAGAAATTACATCTATCGTTGACGGACCTATCAGTGGAGAAGTAAAAGCAACTACCACAGATGCGGAGGGAATGATTGCAGAAGGCCGTGAAATTGCAAAAATCCATCCGAATATGGTTGTAAAAATTCCTATGACAGGAGAAGGATTAAAAGCAGTAAAGGTTCTCTCAAAAGAAGGAATCAAAACAAACGTTACACTGATTTTTACTGCTAACCAGGCACTTCTTGCTGCAAGAGCAGGTGCAACCTATGTATCTCCGTTCCTCGGAAGACTGGATGATATTTCTACAGACGGACTTGCACTTATTCGGCAGATTGTTGAAATGTTTGAAGTTGCAGGAATTACAACGGAGATTATCTGTGCAAGTGTTCGTCATCCGATTCATGTAACAGAATGTGCACTTGCAGGAGCTGATATTGCAACTGTTCCATATAAAGTTCTCGAACAGATGCTTCATCATCCTCTGACAGATGCCGGAATCGAAAAATTCCAGAAAGACTACAAAGCAGTATTCGGAGAATAATTAAGAAGGTTATATATATTGCACGCTACAGAGTACTTGACGAAAGTGGGCAGCAGGTTGTAGTATGAAGTTATTACTGTGAACGGAGTGAACAGTAATTTGAATCTGGCAGTAACTGTCGGGAGACTGAACAGTTACATCTTGTAAAAAAATAACAGGAGAAGACAATCATGGAAAAATTAGAACTTCAGAAGATTGCAAACGAAGTCCGCAAGGACATTGTTACTGCAGTTCATGCTGCAAAAGCCGGCCATCCGGGTGGCTCTTTGTCAGCAGCTGATTTATTTACCTATCTGTATTTTGAAGAAATGAACATTGATCCGAAAGATCCGAAAAAAGCAGACAGAGACCGTTTTGTGCTGTCCAAAGGCCATACAGCACCAGGATTGTATTCTGTGCTTGCAGAAAAAGGTTACTTCCCGAAAGAGGATCTCAAGACTCTTCGCCATCTCGGATCTTATCTTCAGGGACATCCGGATATGAAACATATTCCGGGAGTAGACATGTCCAGTGGATCCCTGGGACAGGGAATTTCCGCAGCTGTAGGCATGGCTCTTTCTGCAAAACTCAGCAACGAATCCTACAGAGTATATACTCTTCTTGGAGATGGTGAGATTCAGGAAGGGCAGGTATGGGAAGCAGCAATGTTCGCAGGTGCCCGTAAACTGGACAATCTTGTTGTGATTGTTGACAACAACGGACTTCAGATTGACGGAAATATCGCAGATGTATGTTCTCCATATCCAATCGACAAGAAATTTGAAGCATTTAATTTCCATGTGATCAATGTTGCAGATGGAAATGACATGGATCAGCTGAAGGCAGCTTTTGATGAGGCAAGAACTGTAAAGGGAATGCCGGTAGCAATCATAATGAAGACTGTAAAAGGCAAAGGTGTATCCTTCATGGAAAATCAGGTTGGATGGCACGGAAAAGCTCCAAATGATGAACAGTATGCACAGGCAATGGAAGATCTGGAAAAGGTAGGTGAAGCATTATGTCAGAAGTAAAGAAAATTGCAACAAGAGCCAGTTATGGAAGTGCTCTGGTGGAACTTGGAAAAGAACATGAAGATCTGATTGTTCTGGATGCTGACCTTGCTGCCGCTACTCAGACTGGTATGTTCAAAAAAGAATTTCCAGATCGTCATATCGACTGCGGAATCGCTGAATGTAATATGATCGGTATTGCAGCAGGACTTGCTACAACTGGCAAGGTTCCGTTTGCAAGTACATTTGCAATGTTTGCAGCAGGACGTGCTTTCGAGCAGGTACGAAACTCTGTTGGCTATCCGCATTTAAATGTCAAAATTGGTGCTACACATGGAGGAATTTCTGTAGGTGAAGATGGAGCAACTCATCAGTGCTGTGAAGATTTTGCCATTATGCGTGTTATTCCGGGAATGGTTGTTATGTCTCCTGCCGATGATATTGAAGCAAAAGCAATGGTTAAAGCAGCCTATGAATATGTAGGACCTGTATATATGCGTTTTGGACGTCTGGCTGTTCCGGTTATTAATGACAGACCAGATTATAAATTTGAACTGGGCAAAGGAATTGTCCTTCGTGAGGGAAAAGATCTTACAATCGTTGCAAATGGTCTTTGCGTTGCAGCTTCTCTGGAAGCAGCAGAGAAACTTGCATCAGATGGTATTGATGCAAAGGTTATTAATATCCATACAATCAAACCGTTAGATGAAGAACTGATCATTGCTGCAGCTAAGGAAACAGGAAAAATAGTTACAGTAGAAGAGCATTCTGTGATTGGCGGACTTGGTGGAGCAGTATGTGAATGTCTTGCAGAAAAAGCTCCTGTACCGGTAAAACGTATCGGTATTAATGATAGATTTGGAGAGTCAGGACCGGCAGCTGCGCTTCTTGAAAAATATGGTCTGGATGCAGAAGGTATCTACAAACAGATTAAAGAGTTTGTATAAGTCCTGAAGTGTTCAGGATTGGAAGCAGTCCGCGGGCAATGGTATCAGCCAGTGAAATGACCGTAGAAATTCGTGTTGTCTGCAGAGTGAGCTGTGCCAGTATTCCCGAGATGTTTACAATTCCTGTAATATGAATGTCGCCAACCGGCGGCAGATGCTTCTGAACGGCAGCACCTGGGTATAATGAACCATTATCAATGGTTACATAGCCCAGGTGCTTTTTTTGTCCAAGAGAAGCATCAATGGCAATAATAAGACTGTCAGGATGGTGCTGGTGTATATAATTGAGAACAGGTTCGAGATTCAGAGCGTGAACAGGTTTCTGAAGTGTGCCATAGACAGAAACACCGGCAGTTGTACAGGAATCAAGCAGCTGTCCGACAAAAGGTCCAAGACAGTCGCCTATGATCCGGTCTGATCCGATACAGAGAAATACCATTTCTGACCAGGAAGCGTTATGCCGCTGTATGCATTTGTGAAGGGCTCTGGTTATTTTCTCGGGTGCTTCTGTGTGATTGGAATTAATATAAAATGGCATAAAATAATCCTCTCTTATTTGTACTGATTTATTGTATCCACAAAGATGAAATCTTATGCCTTTTGCAAAATATGTCGTTAAATTCTTTGAACAGGCTCTTACATTCTGCTAAATTCTGCGTTTTTTATATGCTATTCTGTTAGCCGAAGGGGTGATAGAATATGATAGAAGTCATCTATAAAGATGAAAAACAGGAGTCGAAGGGGAATGAGGAAGTTTTTGAACTGCCAAGAAATATACGTCAGATAGGACTGGGAAATGGGGATTACAGAATATATATGGAAGATTACGTATATACTTTTCTGGGAAAACTTACTCAGTCAGAAGAAGATGATAAGGAAAAAAGCAGATTCGCAGTACTGACAGGAAAACTGGGGCGTAATGATGGAATTGTTTATGTTTTCGTGAAGGGAGCAATAACCGTAGAGGACGAAGAAATAACAGAAGATCATATCAATCTGACAGATGCGTTGTGGCAGGAAATACATGAAGAACAGGAAAAATATTTTGAAGGACAGGAAATAGTAGGATGGTTTTTTGGAGAAAAAGGGATGGCGATGGAAGTGCCAGATCTTTTTCTTAAGGTGCATCTGAAACATTTTGGCAGTGACAAGATCCTTATGCTTATGGATCCGGGCGAAAAAGAAGAAGCATTTTTCAGATATGATAATAATTTTCTCATCAGGCAGAATGGATTTTATCTGTATTATGAGAAAAATCCTCAAATGCAAAATTATATGATAGAAAAAAATCCGGAGTTTTATAAAAATCAGAAAGAAGAAATACCGGATGAAGCGGTGCATACATTCAGAAAGATTATACAGAAAAAGAACAGGGCGAAAAAACAGGAGACAGAAGAACATACTTCTGTTTTTTCTTATGCAGCAACAGCATGTCTGGTTCTGGCAATAGCAGCAGTTGGCGGAAAGGTTTATCAGAACTACCAGCTGATGGAGACTGCGGAACGGAAGGCGGAGCAGGTTTCGGCAAATACAGTTGTACAGGAGGTGGAGGAAAGCAAAGTAACGAAAGCCCCGATTAAAAAGAAAGTTACAGGAACTCCGAAAGCCGCTGCGACAGTGACGCCTGTTGTAACAAGTACAATAACAGAAGCTTCGGCTAAAGAAGCACCGACAGTTACAAAAATGGCAGAAAATAAGGAGATAGCAAAAACAGAAACAACGATAATGTCAGCTCCGCCTGAATCAGATAAAGTATATCGTGAGGAATCGGATACACGAAAAGCAGAGAAAAGAATGCGGGAAACAGAGACAAGTGCCACATCCCGGAATACCTATGTTATACGTCCGGGTGATACATTATATCAGATCAGTGTTGCAAATTACGGGACAACAGAAAAAGTATCAGATATATGCAAAGCCAATGGGATCGCAGAGGACGAGATCATTTATCCGGGACAAATAATTGTATTGCCCTGAAAACTCTGCTATAATAAAAAACAATCAACAAAAGTGAAAATATTTTTCTAACAAACAAAACAAAGGTGATTTCCGTAGTCCGGTAATCAGAGGAAGATATAATGGCAAATATATTTCAGAAAATAAAAAGAAAGCGAAGAAGAAAGAAAATTCAGGCGCAGAAAGCACGTGCAGAGCAGGAGCAGCAAAGTAAAAACAACCGAAACAATAATGACGACGACTACATGACAAAATTATCCAGACATAAGCATGCAGAACTCAGAAAAGGTCTGATGACAGCAGTTGTAGTTATTGCGGCAGCGGCGGCTGTTATTATTTATATAGAAAAACGCAGTTATCATAATTACAAAGTTATTCAGACCAGCGAACAGGAAGATGTTGTATCGACCAAATATGAAGAAATGGATGGCAAAATCCTTCGATACAGTCCGGATGGAGCATCTCTGGTTAACGGGAAAATGGAATCATACTGGAGTGCTTTGTATGAAATGCAGAATCCGGTTGCAGATGTTAAAGGCAGCAAAGCGGTAATTGCAGATCAGGATGGCACACTTATAGAAATTTTTGATAATGACGGTGAAACTGGAAACATAACTACTTCATATAGTATTGTAAAAGCAACAATTTCATCAAGCGGTATGGTTGCGGCAATTCTTGATGGAGGAGATGCTACATGGATAAACTTTTACGGTTCAGATGGAAGTCTGATAGCAGAAAATCAGACACATATTTCAGATCCAGGATATCCTATGGATGTGGTTGTCTCAGACAGTGGAGATATTATGATGGTCACTTATCAGTTTGTGGATGGAAGTAATACAACCAGTTATGTGGCCTTTTATAATTTCAGTGATGTTGGTCAGAGCGAAGATAACCGAATTGTCAGTGGATACACATATGAGGGTGTTGTTGTACCGCAGATAGAATATCTTTCCGGAAATAAGTCCGTAGCCATAAGAGATGATGGATTTACAATATATAGCGGAAGTCAGATTCCGAAAGAAAAAACTACAGTAAGTACCCAAAAAGAAATAGTCAGCACATTTTATGATGACAGTAATATAGGTCTGGTGTTTAAAAGCGGAAATAAAGACAAACCGTATACAATGCAGGTGTATGGAACAGATGGAAAAATGAAATTTGAAAAAAACTTTAATATTCCTTATACAACCATAAAGATGAGTGGCGGGAATATCCTCCTGTATAATAGTTCCCAGATGTGCGTGATGAATAACAGAGGGGTAGAAAAATACAGCGGGACTGTAGATGGTTCAATCAGTAATTTTATAAAAATAGGATGGAATCGTTATCTCCTTGTTATGGACAACGGCGTAGAGGTAATTAAATTAACTTAAGAGGTGCAGAATGACATTGACCTGGCTTGGAGCTGTAGTGGCAGGTATACTTCTCTTTTCAGGACACAGAGGATACAAAAAAGGTTTTATAAGAGAAATTGTATCGTTTTTCTTTGTGTTTCTTGCAATTGCGCTTGCGTGGGCAGTGAATCCGTATGTAAATGATTTCCTTATGGAAAAAACTCCGGTATATCAGAAAATTCAGGAGAACTGTAAGAAACTTTCGGGTTTGCAGAATGAGACCGAATCAGAGGAAAATACTGGAGATGAAGAACAGAAACAGAAGAGCGTCATAGAGGCACTTGGACTTCCGCAGATATTGCAACAGAGCCTGGAGGCGAATAACACGGAAGCTGTATATGGCTATCTGTCCGTGAATACTTTTACAGAATATATAACGGGATATCTGGCGAGATCAATTATGAATGGATTATCATTTGTTATTTCGTATATATTTGCAACACTCCTGATAAAAGGCGCAACATGTATCCTGGATATTATAACAGGCCTTCCTGTGATAAACAGCGCAAATCGGCTTACCGGAGGAGCGGTAGGAATTGCAAAAGGGCTGTTGTTTGTATGGCTGGGATTTCTTGTGCTTACAGTATTGTGTAATACAGAAGTAGGTAAAAAGGGACTTTCATTGATAGAGAAAGACAGTTTTTTGCAGCTGCTGTATAAGTATGATGTGTTTGTAAATTTCTTTATGAATATTTTTAACGGAAATTAAAAAAAGTACTTGACGAATATTGGAAAAGAATGGTATACTAAAGCTCGCTTCGGTAAGAAGCGGGCTTTTTTAAAAAACAAATCAAATACAGATTTGAAAAAAATAAAAAAAGTGCTTGACAGATTAAAAAAGATATGGTAATCTAATTAAGCTGTCGCAAGACAAAGAACATTGATAACTGAACAGTGAAACACATACGATTCTCGAAAATTTCTTTAAATTAAATTTTTAAGAACAAACCTTAAAACAGTAAAACGGGAAGATAGCCAAGT
>NZ_JBQHUL010000052.1:0-15683 GCF_052065235.1 Blautia sp. HCP28S3_G10
TCGTGCCATAAAATCCATAATTATTCACATATTTTCAAGGTACATACTTTTGCTAACTAAAATTCAATTTTTCTAAAAAACTACTTGATTTTTATATAGTTAGCTCCAAAATTTTTTTCAATTATATACTGAATCATACATCATGTCAAAATTGATTATAATATGGTTGGGAAAAACATATATTAGGATAAACAAATTATGGGGAAATTTATGAAAAAAAAGAACCAGTATTTTGTTTATACGATATCAGGTATGTGGCTCATTCCATATTTGCTGACTGTAGCCGTGAATGGAATGGATACAGTTTTTATGAAAAAAGAGCCTGGTATAGAAGAAGTTCTGCCAGTGATTGTTTCGTTTCAAATTTCAGATGAGTATGAAGATGAGACGCTGGCTGCGCAGTCAGTTGTGGCGCGCAGCAATCTTTACAGGAAAATTGAACAGAAAGAAAAGACCTGGGATATGGTAAGTGAATTATATGATGAATCAGCGCAGTGGACTATGGTACATAATCTTTTTCGTTATGAAAATGCTGTTGAAGAGACGAAGGACCATGTGCTGACTGTAGAAGGTGAGTTGAAACTGGTTCCTTATCATGAAATGAGTGCCGGAAAAACAAGAGATGGACAGGAAGTATTACATAATTCAGAATACAGTTATCTGAAGAGCGTTGAAAGCAACACAGACAAAGATTCAGCTGATTATCTAAGCAGTATATATGTATCTGAACAACAGATGCCAGAGGAACTAAAAGTAAATGAGAGGGACAGTTCCGGGTATGTATTAAGTATGACAGCAGATGAAAATATTCTGGAGGGAGAGGCTTTTTCCAGTGGACTGGGACTGGTATCATCAAATTTCAGTATGCAGAACCTGGGAAATCAGGTTCGCTTTTTATGTAAGGGAAAAGGTCATGGACTGGGATTTTCACAATACGGAGGAAACGAGATGGCGAAAGAAGGAAATAACTGGAAAGAGATACTGGAGAAGTATTTTCCTGAAATGGAAATTACTGTTTATAATGAAGAAAATAAAGTATAAGTGTAACTGAATACTTTTGTACATTCTGGACACCCTATAAATACAAAATGTAAATAGAGGTGAAAGGAATATGACGAAAAACAAAATCGCAAGGTATGTTGCAAACACAGCGCTTTTTGCAGTTCTTGCTGCTGCGGGAATTGGTGTATATCAGCTTGGAACGGCGCCACTTGATGAAACAAAGATACAGGATGAAGCTTCTGATGAAATTGATGCAGAAGAGAGTGAAGATGTAACAGAGGAAGAGTCTGTTAAGGCAGAAGTAAGCCAGACAGATGCAGATCAGGAATCTGCAAATACAAATGCTGCAGATGCGGAAAAAGTGTCTGGAGCGGAAGAAAACTCTCAGATTCAGGAAGAAACAGAGCAGCCAGTCAGTCAGGAAACTACAGATGCAAATTCTGTTGAAGAGACAGCTGCAGAAGTTTCTGCAAATGCAGTTGCGTCACCGAAATTAAATTTTTCGGAAGATACATTAATGGACTGGCCGGTAAATGGTTCTGTCCTTCTTGATTATAATATGGATCAGACGGTCTATTTTCCAACGCTGGATCAGTATAAACTAAGCCCGGCAATTGCTGTAGGGGCAGTGGAGGGAGCTCCTGTAACTTCTTCAGTAAAAGGAACAGTATATTCTGTTGAAGAAGATCCCCAGACAGGAACTACATTGACAATGGAACTGGGAAGTGGATATCAGGCAATATACGGTCAGCTGAAAGATGTTACGGTTTCTGAGGGCGAGACGGTGGAAAAAGGAACTGTTATCGGATACATTAATGCGCCTACCAAATATTACAGTAATGAAGGAAGCAATCTTTATTTTGCGATGAAGAAAAATGGCGAGCCCATTGATCCGATTGCATATCTTCCGTAGTCATTCTATTCACAAATAAACGGTTTCAACGTATAATAAAGCAGGTGGGAATGAAAATTCGCAGTCGGTATTCTCCTACCTGCTTTATTTTTGAAAAAATACTATTATAGGACCGGCTGCTTTTTATAGAATCAGACAGCTGTTGAATGGAAACGAGTTGTTGTGAACGAAATGAGCAGCAACGAGACAACAGTTGTCTTTACATAAATACATACAGAAAGTGAAAGAAAATGAATTATACTTATATAGTTCAATGTGCAGACGGAACTCTTTATACAGGGTGGACAACCAATGTTATGAGGCGTTTGAAAGAACATAATGAGGGAAAAGCAGGTGCAAAATATACACGGGCAAAAAGACCCGTGAACCTGGTTTATTATGAAGGGTACGAAACAAAAGAAGAGGCAATGCGGCGTGAATATGCAATTAAGCAGCTTACAAGAAAAGAAAAACTTGAACTTATAGAAATGTACGGGGAATAAGTTATCCACAGAAACTGATAAGAGATAATAAGAAATCCACCGTGCCTCACAGAGGCATGGTGGAAATAAAGAAGTACATCAGGATAAAGTGGCAGGCACTTCCAAACATAATGAAGACGTGGAAGATTTCATGCGAACCGAAATTACGGTGACGTGCATTAAATAATGGAAGTTTAAGTCCATAAATGATACCGCCGACTGTATAGATAATACCGCCGGCCAGAAGCCATCCGAAACCTGCTCTTGGGAGGGAGTTAAAGATTGGGACAAAAGCCAGCACACAAAGCCAGCCCATTCCGATATAAAGTACTGAGGACAGCCATTTCGGGCAGGTGATCCACAGACCCTTAAGAAGAATTCCCAGAAGGGCTATACTCCATACAAGGGCGCAGAGGATATATCCGGTTCTGTTATGAAGTGCAATCAGGCATACAGGTGTATAGCTTCCTGCGATCATAACAAAGATCATCATGTGGTCCATTTTGCGGAGGCGTCTGTTGACTTTTTCTGTAGAATCTACGGAGTGATAGATTGTACTTGCCGAATACAGCAGGATCATAGTAAGGATAAAGACTGCAAGTGCGGCAATGTGTATGGGAGCATCTTCACCGGATGCGGCTTTTATAAGAAGGGGAGCAGTACCGGCAACTGCAAGTAACACGGCAATACCATGAGTGATGGCACTCCAGGGATCTTTTAATTTAAGTTTAAATGTTTTTAACATCAGAAACGCCTCCAATCAATATGTCTGTGATAAATGTGTTATGTAGTAATCAAAACTACATATTAAGTATATGACAACTATATACCAAAAATACATGAATGTCAAATATAAAATAAACGGTCTGATAGATGAAAACAAACCATTAGTGTTACTGTTTGCAGGAACGTATAATCTTTCCATTTTTCCACATAATAACCATATAAATATAACTGCAGAAAATAAAAAAGATAAACGCAAATTGTGGAAAAAAGTAAAGTCAGGAGGAAATACGGATTATGAAAGCAACAGGAATTGTCCGCCGGATCGATGATCTGGGAAGAGTGGTAATCCCAAAAGAAATACGCAAAACGCTCAGAATTAAAGAAGGAACTCCGATGGAGATATATACGGACAGACAGGGAGAGATTATTCTGAAAAAATATTCTCCGATCGGTGAGCTGGATATTTTTGCAAAAGAATATACAGAAGCACTGTTTCAGACAACTGGTTTTACTGTATGTATTACGGACAGGGATCAGGTTGTGGCAGCGGCAGGCCCGGGAAGTCGTGAATTGACTGGTAAAAGCATCAGCCGTGAACTGGAAAAGGTGATTGCAGAAAGGAGCACAAAAAGTTTTAATGCAGGAGAAAGGAAAAAAATTCCTATTACAGAAAATCAGAAAGAAATGAGAAACAGCGGAATTATTCAGCCGGTTGTCAGCTCCAGTGATGCAATCGGAGCGGTTATTCTGATAGGAAAGAATGAAAGAGATATTATAGGAAATGCTGAAAGAATGCTGGTACAGACAGCAGCAGGATTCCTTGGAAAACAGATAGAACAGTAAAAAAATCCCCGAAGTTTTCATATGTGAATGATCACAGAAGAAAATTTCGGGGTTTTCTGTTCAGGTTTAATTTTAAATGTTATATCAGCATTTTTCAGCTATTTCGTAAATCAGACGTTCTGTATCTTCCCAACCCAGGCATGGGTCTGTAATAGAGCAGCCAGGAGTCATATGGTCACTGATATCCTGACGGCCTTCAAGAAGATAGCTTTCGATCATAACACCTTTGACCAGTTTTTTGAGATCCGGATTGTAGTTACGGCTATGAAGAACTTCTGTAACAATACGAATCTGTTCTTTGAACTGTTTATTGGAGTTAGAATGATTAGCATCTACGATAACTGCCGGGTTTTTGAGATCTTTTTGTGCATATAATGAGGACAGTTTCATCAGATCTTCGTAATGATAATTAGGGATAGTCTGACCATACTGATTGACACCACCACGGAGAATTGTGTGTGCCAGATCATTTCCGGAAGTTTCTACATCACAGCCTCTGTAAATGAAGTGATGTGGATGCTGGGCTGCAGTGACTGAGTTAAGCATAACAGAAAGGTCACCACAAGTCGGATTTTTCATTCCGACGGGAATATCCATTCCACTTGCTGTGAGGCGGTGCTGCTGGTTTTCTACAGAACGTGCGCCAACTGCTTCATAGGAAAGAATATCGTCCAGGTAGCTGCGGTTTTCCGGGTAAAGCATTTCATCAGCTGAAGAAAGTCCTGTTTCACGCATAACTCGCATGTGGAGTTTGCGGATTGCAATGATACCTGCAAGAAGGTCAGGAGCTTTATCTGGATCCGGCTGGTGAAGCATTCCTTTATATCCATCACCTGTAGTACGGGGTTTGTTAGTATAAACTCTTGGAATGATCATAAGCTTGTCGGAAACTTTGTCCGCGACTGTTTTGAGGCGGCTTACATATTCACAGACGGTATCTTCGTTATCTGCGGAACAGGGACCTACAAGTACGATAAATTTGTCAGATTCACCGGTAAAAATTTGGCGGATTTCCTGATCACGAAGCTGCTTGGCTTTTTTTAATTCCGCATCCAGAGGATATTCTGCTTTTAACACCTCCGGAAGCGGAAGTTCATGATTGATTTTGATTGACATAAATTATTTCCTCCATATATATCACACATACTGAGTGTTTTTTTCCTCACTTAGTATAGCATGATGTTATATGAAATTCCAGTACTTTAACACTTTAAATTGACAAATGTTTCTAATAATTTGTTTCACATAATCAATCCAGAGTTTTCTCGCTCATCTCTTCAAGAAGATTTTTCTTCAGGTCATAAAGTTTCTGAGAAAGGTCTACATAAACCTTCTGAGGGTTGACAAGGCGGCGGGATTCATCCCACAGGGTGTTCTGCTCCTGTTTACAGTATTCACGAATATCCATAACTGCAGGGGAAGTATAAACTCGCTGGCCTTTTTTTACAATTGGGACAAGAAGTTCCCGAAGCTCATAAGTTCCGCCGAGAACTTTCGTCTTTTTCCAGGTGTCAACAGGGTCAAAGATGACCATTGTCTCTTCCGGATCAAAAGTTTCATCTGTAAGGCAGATCAAATCAGCTTTAATCTTTCCGGTGGATTTGCTGTAGATACGATATACAGTCTTGTTTCCTGGGTTTGTGACTTTTTCGGTGTTTTCGGAAAGTTTGATCTTAGGTGTAAAAGTACTGCTTCCGGCATCTTTAACTGCAGCAAGTTTATAAACACCGCCAAATGCAGGGTTATCTTTGCTTGTGATGAGGTTGGTTCCAACACCCCAGGAATTAATTTTGGCATCCTGACTCTTAAGGCTGTCGATAAGATATTCGTCAAGATCACTGGAGGCAGAAATTGTTGCATCATCAAAACCGGCAGCAGCGAGCATTTTGTATGCTTCTTTGGAAAGATATGCAAGGTCACCGCTGTCGATGCGGATTCCATAATGAGTAAGTTTAACGCCTTCCTCGCGCATTTCCTCAAATACGCGAATTGCATTTGGAACGCCGGATTTCAGTACATCGTAGGTATCTACCAGAAGTGTACAGGAATTCGGATACATTTTGGCATAGGTTTTGAATGCTGTATATTCATCAGGGAAACTCATGATCCAGCTATGGGCGTGAGTTCCAAGTACAGGAACATCAAACATCTGACCAGTAAGAACATTGGAAGTACCGGCACATCCACCGATCACTGCGGCACGGGCACCATAAATACCGGCGTCCGGTCCCTGGGCACGGCGAAGTCCGAATTCCATGATTCCGTCTCCACGTGCGGCATAACATACTCTGGCTGCTTTGGTTGCAATAAGACTCTGATGATTGATGATATTCAGAATTGCTGTTTCTACCAGCTGAGCTTCCATAATAGGTGCAATGACTTTTACGAGAGGTTCTCGTGGAAAAACAACAGTTCCTTCCGGAATTGCATAAATATCACCTGTGAAACGGAATGTGCTCAGATATTCCAGAAAATCTTCTTCGAAGATATTAAGACTGCGTAAATATTCGATATCTTCTTCTGAGAAGTGAAGACCTTCAATATATTCAATCATCTGTTCAAGGCCGGCAGTAATGGCAAAGCTGCCACCACAGGGATTGGTGCGATAGAACATATCAAAAATAACTGTCTGGTTAGTAGGGTTTTTGAAATAACCCTGCATCATGGTTAATTCATATAAATCAGTGAGCAGGGTCAGATTATTTGCTCTCATCTAGTTTCTCCTTTTCTGTGTCAGAAAAAATTATCAGATATAGGAGCATTATACCATTATTGTCGGTATTCGGCACTAAAATTTTATAGAACCTTAATATTCAATAGAGAGTGAAATTTACTTAAAAATAATAAATTTAAATTTTTTAAAAAAATTTGAAAAAAGGGGTTGCTTTTTTCTGAGACATATAATATAATACCATTTGTCGCGAGTGATAAACAAGCGATTGAATGAAGGGCTATCGCCAAACGGTAAGGCAACGGACTCTGACTCCGTCAGTTCAAGGTTCGAATCCTTGTAGCCCTGCTAAGTGGAGCACCTCGGAAGAGGTGCTTTTTTTGTTGCAAAAAAGATGGAATCCAAAAAGAAAAAATGATAAACTGTAAAAGACATTGTAAGACATTTATATTTATAAAGGAAGAGAATAATTATGCCATATAGTTTTGAAGGTAGAGTACGATACAGTGAAACAGGAGAAAACGGGTTTCTCACACTGCCCGGTATTTTGAATTATTTTCAGGATTGCAGTACTTTCCAGTCTGAAGAAGTGGGGCTTGGAATAGAAGAACTGAAAAGAAGAAAGAGATTCTGGGTTTTGTCCGCATGGCAGGTAATTGTAAACCGCTATCCGGGACTTGGAGAGAAGATAAAGACTTCAACCTGGGCATATGGTTTCCGGGGATTCATGGGGCTGAGAAACTTCACCATGGACACAGAAAACGGAGAGCGACTTGCGTATGCAAATACATTTTGGACATATATAAATGCGGAAAACGGACTTCCTGTAAAGCTTACACCGGAAGATACAAAGGGATATGAGAATCCGGATGAAACCATGGAAAAAAAACTGGATATGGATTATGCGCCCCGAAAGATCATACTTCCCGGAGAATGCAGAAAAGAAGAGCCATTTACAGTGCAGAAACATCATCTGGATACGAATCATCATGTAAATAACTGTCAGTATGTGCGTATGGCAATGGATTATCTTCCTGCGGATTTTCAGATATATCAAATGAGGGCAGAGTATAAGCAGCAGGCAAGACTTCACAACACAATCTGCCCGATGAAGGAAACAGAAGAGAACAAAACAACAATATTATTGAATGATACTGAAAATGAACCATATGCAGTGGTTGAATTTATAAGAAAATAAACTGGAGGATTTTTTATGATCGAATTAGGAAAGAAACAGACTCTTCAGGTAGTGAAATCTGTGGATTTTGGAATATATCTGGCTGAAGACATGCATGCAGATACGAAACATCAGGTACTGCTTCCTGCAAAACAGGTACCGGCAGGAACTTCTACAGGTGACAGTCTGGAAGTATTTATTTACAAAGATTCCAGAGACCGTCTTATCGCAACAACAAATGAACCGCTGCTTACAGTTGGGGAAGCAGGACTTCTTAAGGTTAAACAGGTAACAAAGATCGGAGCATTTCTTGACTGGGGACTCGAAAAGGATCTTCTTCTGCCATATCATGAACAGACAACCCGTATTTTTGAGGGACAGGAATGTCTGGTGGCTGTTTATGTGGATAAGAGCAGCAGACTTTGTGCAACAATGAAAGTATATCCATATCTTTCTACGGAAACACCATATAAAGAAGGTGATCATGTAAGGGGAAGAGTTTATCAGATCAGTGATAATTTTGGCGTGTTTGTTGCAGTTGATAATAAATATTCTGCATTGATTCCTGCAAAAGAAGCATCAGGAAAATATCGTCCGGGAACTGTTATGGATCTGCGTGTGACTAAGGTCCGTGAAGATGGAAAAATGAATGTAAGTGATCGACAGGAAGCATATCTCCAGATTAATGAAGATGCGGAAAATGTACTTGAAGTAATCGAAGAGTTTGCAGGAGTCCTTCCATTTGATGACAAAGCTTCTCCGGAAGTGATTAAAAGAGAATTTGGTCTTAGTAAAAACGCATTTAAACGTGCTGTGGGACACCTTTTAAAGGAAGGAAAAGTAGAGATTAAAGACAGACGGATATACCTTGTTAAAAAGTAAAGGATGAGATTATGAATTTTACACATCTTCATGTGCATACAGAATACAGCCTTCTGGATGGTTCAAACAAGATCAAGGAATATGTGGAACGGGTAAAAGAACTTGGAATGGACAGTGCAGCCATCACAGACCATGGAGTTATGTATGGTGTTATTGATTTTTACAGAGCTGCAAGAGCTGCAGGAATCAACCCCATTCTTGGATGTGAAGTTTATGTAGCCCCAGGTTCCCGATTTGACCGTGAAGCAGGAAGCGGAGATGACAGATACTATCATCTCGTATTGCTTGCAGAGAACAATCAGGGCTACAGTAATCTGATGAAAATTGTATCAAAGGGATTTGTAGAGGGATTTTATTATAAGCCGAGGGTGGATCTTGAACTTCTCGAGAAATATCATGAGGGGATTATTGCATTGAGTGCCTGTCTGGCTGGTGAAGTGGCAAGATTTCTGACAAGAGGAATGTATGAAGATGCAAAAGCTGCTGCACTCAGATATCAGGATATTTTTGGAAAGGGAAATTTTTTCCTGGAACTTCAGGATCATGGGATACCTGAACAGCAGAATGTAAATCAGCAGCTTCTGAAAATGCATCGTGAGACAGGCATTGACCTGGTAGCGACAAATGATGTTCATTATACACTGGCAGAAGATGCGCAGCCTCACGATGTACTTCTTTGTCTGCAGACAGGAAAAAAACTGGCAGATACGGATCGTATGCGCTATGAGGGTGGTCAGTATTACGTAAAATCTCCGGAAGAAATGGCGAAGCTTTTTCCATATGCACCTGAAGCACTGGAAAACACTCACAAAATTGCACAGCGCTGTCATGTGGAAATTGAATTTGGAGTTACCAAACTTCCGAAATTCGGAGTGCCGGAGGGATATACTTCCTGGGAGTATTTAAATGAACTTTGTTTCAAAGGCCTGGAAGAAAGGTATCAGCCGGTAACAGATGAGCTGAAGGAACGTCTGACATATGAGCTTACCACGATCAAAAACATGGGATATGTGGATTACTTCCTTATTGTATGGGATTTTATCAAGTATGCCAGAGATCATGATATTATGGTAGGACCAGGACGAGGATCAGCGGCAGGAAGTCTTGTTGCATATACGCTGGGAATCACACAGCTTGATCCTATCAGATATGATCTTCTGTTTGAAAGATTCCTGAATCCTGAGCGAGTATCAATGCCGGATATTGATGTGGATTTTTGTTTCGAGCGACGCCAGGAAGTCATTGATTATGTAAGACGTAAATATGGAGATGACTGTGTCGTTCAGATCGTTACTTTTGGTACACTTGCAGCAAGAGGTGTTATCCGTGATGTAGGACGTGTGATGGATATGCCGTATGCGCAGGTGGATGTGATTGCGAAAATGATTCCGCAGGAACTGAATATCACGATTGATAAGGCACTTACAATGAATCCGGAGCTGAAGAAAGTATATGAGGAACAGCAGGATATTCATGAACTGATCGATACAGCAAAACGTCTGGAGGGACTTCCACGCCATACTTCCATGCATGCGGCAGGTGTTGTGATCAGCCAGAAAGATGTTTCTGAGTATGTGCCATTATCAAGAGCACAGGATGGTTCAATTGTTACACAGTTTACAATGACGACATTGGAAGAACTGGGACTTCTGAAGATGGATTTCCTGGGGCTTCGTACCCTGACTGTTATTCAGAATGCAGTACACCTGGTAGAGCAGGATACTGGCGTAAAGCTGGATATGCAGCATATAGATTATGATGATAAAAAAGTTCTTGATTCGCTTGGAACGGGGCGTTCTGATGGAGTGTTCCAGCTGGAAAGTGCAGGAATGAAGAACTTCATGAAGGAACTCAAACCGCAGAGCCTTGAAGATGTGATCGCCGGAATTTCGCTGTATCGACCGGGACCGATGGATTTTATTCCACAGTATATCCGTGGAAAAAACCGTCCGGATACCATACGTTATGACTGCCCGCAGCTGGAACCAATTTTAAAACCTACTTATGGATGTATTGTTTACCAGGAGCAGGTTATGCAGATTGTCCGTAATCTTGCAGGATATACGCTTGGACGAAGTGACCTTGTGCGGCGTGCGATGTCCAAAAAGAAAGCTGCGGTTATGGAAAAAGAACGTCAGAATTTTGTTTACGGAAATGAAGAAGAGGGTGTTCCGGGATGCATTGCCAATGGAATTCCTGAACAGGTGGCAAACAAAATTTATGATGATATGATAGATTTTGCCAAGTATGCTTTTAACAAATCACATGCAG
Source organism: Blautia sp. HCP28S3_G10 (assembly GCF_052065235.1). NCBI lineage: Bacteria > Bacillati > Bacillota > Clostridia > Lachnospirales > Lachnospiraceae > Blautia > Blautia sp. HCP28S3_G10. The sequence continues at coordinate 10,947 of NZ_JBQHUL010000052.1, forward strand.
CTGCTTATGCAGTTGTTTCTTATCAGACAGCTTTCCTGAAATATTATTATCCGGTAGAATTTATGGCTGCGTTGATGACTTCTGTAATAGAAATGCCAAACAAAGTTGCTGAATATATTCAGGTATGCAGGCAGATGGGAATAAAAATTCTTCCACCGGATGTAAATCGTGGTGCTTATGGATTTTCGGTTGATAATGGAGCCATCCGATATGGACTTTCTGCGATTAAGAGTGTAGGAAGACCTGTGATCGAAGCACTGGTAAAAGAAAGAGAAGACAGAGGTGAATACAGATCTCTGAAAGATTTTATCGAAAGACTGACAGGAACTGTAAATAAGAGAGCCATCGAAAACTTTATCAAGGCAGGAGCACTGGATTGCCTTGAGGGAAACCGTCGACAGAAAATGATAGTGTATGGACAGATCGTTGACAGTATTGCGCAGGATAAGAAGAATTCTTTTGCAGGACAGATGAGTCTTTTTGACATTGTCAGTGAAGAAGACAAGAAAGATTTCGAAATCCGCATGCCGAATGTGGAGGAATATGATCCGGAAATGATACTTGCTTTTGAAAAAGATGTTCTTGGTATTTATCTGAGCGGACATCCACTGGAACGTTACAGAGGAATGATGGAAAAAATGATCACATCCAGAACAACAGATTTTCAGCCTGATGAAGAAAGTGGAATGCCAAAAGTCTATGATGGACAGAAAGCAATTGTTGGCGGTATGATCACGGATAAAACTATCAAATATACAAAAACTAACAAGGTCATGGCATTTCTGACGCTGGAAGATCTGGTAGGTACTGTTGAAATTGTAGTATTTCCACGGGATTATGAAAAGTGGCAGAATTATATCGGTGAAGAAGCAAAAGTTTTTATTCAGGGAAGAGTAAATGCAGAGGATGATAAGCCAAGCAAAATGATTCTTGAAAAAGTCAGATCTTTTGATGATATGCCGAAAGAAATATGGATTCAGTTCGCAGATAAAGCTGATTACAGCAGTAATGAAACTGAACTGCAGGAGCTTCTGAGGCAGAACAGAGGAACCTCGGCAGTTGTTATTTATCTGAAAGATGTGAAGGCTATGAAGCGTTTACCGGCCGGGTATCAGGTGCAGATAAGTGATGCGTTGCTGAGTGGTCTGAAGAAAAAATATGGAGAATCCAACGTTAAACTTGTGGAAAGAGTATTGAAAAACTTCTGAAAATGCTATACACTATAAACCGAATATGTGTAGAAAAGACTGTTACTGTGAACTATGAAAGCAGTAACAAAACAAGAAATGAATTCCTGTATAATATGGGAAGGCAGAAGATGGAGGAATGAATCATGGCAGAAAAAAAGATTAAAACCATCGGTGTACTTACGAGTGGTGGTGATGCACCGGGAATGAACGCAGCAATCCGTGCAGTTGTAAGACGTGGATTAAGCAGCGGACTGAATGTGAAGGGGATCTATAAAGGATACAATGGTCTTTTAAATGAAGAAATTGTAGACATGACTGCCAGAGATGTATCAGATACAATCGAACGTGGTGGTACAATCCTGTATACAGCAAGATGTGCTGAATTCCGTACACCGGAAGGCCAGGAACGTGGTGCTGAGATCTGCAGAAAACATGGTATTGATGGTCTGGTAGTTATTGGTGGAGACGGTTCTTTTGCCGGAGCTCAGAAGCTGGCAAATCTGGGAATCAACACAATCGGTGTTCCTGGAACTATTGACCTGGATATTGCATGTACAGAGTATACAATCGGATTTGACACCGCTGTAAATACAGCAATGGAAGCAATTGATAAAGTTCGTGATACTTCTACTTCTCATGAAAGATGCAGTATTATCGAAGTTATGGGACGTAATGCAGGATATCTTGCTATGTGGTGTGGTATCGCCAATGGTGCTGAAGATGTTCTGATTCCGGAAAAATATGATTATGATGAGCAGAAACTGATCAACAATATTATTGCCAGCCGTAAAGCAGGTAAGAAACATCATATTATCATAAATGCAGAAGGTATCGGTCATTCTGAAGCAATGGCAAGACGTATCGAAGCTGCAACAGGTATTGAAACACGTGCGACTATTCTGGGTCATATGCAGCGTGGTGGAAGCCCAACATGTAAAGACCGTGTATATGCATCTATGATGGGTGCACTTGCAGTAGATCTTCTCCTTGAAGGTAAATCCTGCCGTGTTGTTGGATACAGACATGGAGAGTTTGTTGATTTTGATATCAATGAAGCTCTTGCAATGCAGAAAGATGTATCTCCATATATGTGGGAAGTATGCAAATCTCTTTCTCATAATTATAAGAAATAATAAGGCAATATAAAAAAGCCAGTATAATTGCGGAGGTCACCATCAGGCGGCCTCCGTTCTGGAATAAGGGGAAATTTGTTTATATGATTACCAGCGTACAGAATACTCAGGTTAAAAATATCATAAAACTGAATCAGAAGGCAAAAGCCCGGAGGGAACAGAAACTTTTTGTAGCGGAAGGCAGAAAAATGTTTCAGGAAGCACCGGATTCATGGATAGAGAAAGTTTATGTATCCGAAAATCTTCTGGAAGATGAAGAAGTGATGGAGAAAGTTCGCAGATTTTCATGGGAGGCAGTTGAAAACTCTGTGTTTCGCCAGATGTGTGACACACAGACTCCGCAGGGGATTCTGACTGTGCTGAGACAGCCTTCTTATAATATAGAAGATATTTTTTCGGACAGAGAACCGTTGATCATGGTTCTTGAAGATCTGCAGGATCCGGGAAATGCCGGAACAATTATACGGACAGGAGAAGGGGCTGGTGTAAACGCTGTTTTTCTTACCAGAACATGTGTAGATATTACAAATCCCAAAGTAATCAGGGCTACAATGGGATCAGTTTACAGAATACCTTTTTTCTATGTGGAAGATGTGGTATCATTAAAGAAGAAACTCGAAGGAAAAGGAATCCGTTTTTTTGCAGCACATCTGCAGGGAAAGAATTCTTATGATCAGGAGTCATACCGGGCAGGAACAGCGTTTCTGATTGGAAATGAAGGAAAAGGACTGACAGAAGAGGCAGCCGGGGCAGCAGACTGTCTGATCCGAATTCCAATGTGTGGTCAGGTAGAGTCTCTTAATGCAGCTATGGCAGCAGGAATCCTTATGTATGAAGCAGCAAGACAGAGAAGGAGTTGAGTGAATGGAACCTTTAATGTGGCTGATAGTACTGGCTGTGCTTCTTGTGATAGAAGCTATCACAGTAGGCCTTACAACTATCTGGTTTGCAGGTGGTGCATTGCTTGCGGCGATTATCTCCTGGGCAGGAGGCGGAATTGCAGTACAGTGGTTTGCGTTTCTGATCTTATCATTAATTCTTCTGATTTTTACCAGACCGCTGGCGGTCAGATATATGAACCGTGGGGTATCTAAGACAAATGTAGAAAGCCTCATAGGAAAAAAAGCCGTGGTAATACAGAAGATTGATAATCTGGCGCAGACAGGTCAGGTCCGTATCAATGATATTGAATGGATGGCAAGGACAAAGCTGGATACAGAAACTATCCCGGAAAATTCAGTAGTAGTCATTGAGGCTGTACAGGGAGTGAAACTGATCGTCAAAAAAGAAACTTCAGGGAATGTAAAGGAGGAAAAGTAATATGGGTGGCATTATTTTTTTAGCAGTAATAATTGTGCTTGTACTGTGGGTTCTGGCATCATGTATCCGTATTGTGCCGCAGGCATATGCGATTGTTGTGGAACGACTTGGTGCATATAAGGAAACCTGGAATACGGGTATTCATTTTAAGACACCGTTTATTGACAGAGTAGCAAGAAGAGTAAATCTGAAGGAACAGGTTGTGGATTTTCCACCACAGCCGGTTATCACAAAAGATAATGTTACCATGCAGATTGATACAGTAGTATTTTTCCAGATCACAGATCCGAAGCTTTTTGCATATGGTGTGGAAAATCCTATCATGGCTATCGAAAATCTGTCTGCAACAACCCTCCGAAATATCATCGGTGATATGGAACTTGATGAAACACTTACTTCCCGTGAAGTGATCAATACCAAGATGAGAGCTTCTCTTGATGTGGCAACTGATCCATGGGGAATCAAAGTCAATCGAGTGGAACTGAAAAATATCATTCCTCCGGCTGCGATTCAGGAAGCCATGGAGAAACAGATGAAGGCAGAGCGTGAACGTCGAGAAGCAATTCTTATTGCAGAAGGTGAGAAGAAGTCCACGATTCTTGTTGCAGAAGGTAAAAAAGAATCTGCAATTCTTGATGCTGAGGCAGAAAAGCAGGCAGCGATCCTGAGAGCTGAAGCACAGAAAGAACGTATGATCAAAGAGGCAGAAGGCCAGGCAGAAGCTGTTATGAAAGTTCAGAAAGCAAATGCGGAAGGTATCCGTATGATCCGTGAGGCAGGTGCTGATCAGGCAGTGCTTACACTGAAGAGTCTGGAAGCTTTTGCAAAGGCAGCAGATGGCAAATCAACCAAGATCATTATTCCTTCAGAGATTCAGGGAATTGCAGGTCTGGCATCTTCACTGAAAGAAATTGTTACAGAAGAGAAGAAAGAAGATGTACAGTAACGATTAATATAATTAGCTGACAGATTCAGCAGAGTACAGAGTCCAGCGGTGTGATGTCAAGTGAGAAATGAATAATAAATCAAATATCTTTCATATATTTCACGAAGACAAAAAACACCCACCTAAGCCCTGTCGACCATGTTTTTTG
>NZ_JBQHUL010000053.1:0-15388 GCF_052065235.1 Blautia sp. HCP28S3_G10
TTGTCGTGCCATAAAATCCATAATTATTCACATATTTTCAAGGTACATACTTTTGCTAACTAAAATTCAATTTTTCTAAAAAACTACTTGATTTTTATATAGTTAGCTCCATTTCTTTTACCTGCCACACTTTTCTTTCCTTATGTGTAACTGGTTTCTTTATTTGTGCTGTCATTTTATCTGAAATCTTAAATATGAACGAATGTTGTATTACCTTATCTTCCATTGTTTTTTCCTCAACTTTCTTTATTCTATGCAATTGCTTTCATCGGATCATCACTACGTTCCCCGACAATCAGATAACTATCCATCAGTTTCCGTCTGATTTTTTCAAATTCTTGTTCTGACAGAAGTTCTGAATGAAATAACTTTGTAATCACAGCTATTTTCTTTGCGTATTCCAACTCTTTCCTCATTGCTTCACTCCCCCTTTCCCTGTTATTTTTCGGCATCACTCCTTTCAGTTAAAATTTTGCACTTGGTTTGGCTTCCATTCGTATCATCTGCTGTCAGTGTTACAACTGACCTCTATCAGAATATTTCTGATTACTGGCAGCTTCTTCACAAACTTACCAGTCGTTTCCGGAGTATCTTCGACGCTCGCCTGAGAATAAAGCCTTACAGGGTCATGGCATCTGTGTTGGCAGATTATACAGCTCATGAAGTTTTCAATGTACATCAATTCGCTTTTTTGCGAATCCAACTTTACCGCCATTATAATTCGCTTTTCTGCGAATGTCAAGAAAATAATTCGCTTTTTGGCGAATGTTTCTGTTTACAAAAAAGTATTTTGGAAGTAAAATAGTATTATCAATAGGAAAGCAGGTATCTGATATGACGATTGGAGATAAAATAAAAAAAATTCGAACATTCCGGAAAATGACACAAGCAGAGCTTGGCGCAGCCCTCGGTTGGGGTGAAAAAGGAGCAAATCGTCTTGCCCAGTATGAGACAAACTACCGGGTTCCCAAAAAAGAACTGGTAACCGAAATGGCAAAAATACTGGACGTAAATCCTTGGACACTGTATGATGCAACGACAATGGATGCTACCGAATTCATGGAACTCTTGTTCTGGATCGATGAATTCAACCCATCCGCTATAAACTTGTTCCAGATGGAAACTTATCCCGGAGAAAAATGCAATTCCAGCGAAGATACCTCTGTCCGCTATCACGATAACGATAGCTGGCCTGCACATCCGCCTGTGGGATTATGGATTAATTATGGACTTGTCAATGATTTTATGAAAGAATGGGTTCTCAGAAAAGAAGAACTGAAATCTGGCGAGATTACCAGAAATGAATACTTTGAATGGAAAATCAACTGGCCTCAGACCTGTGATGGATGTGGGAAACATGAACCTAAAAAACAATGGAGAAACAATGGAAAATAACCACACGGACAGGGATTCATCGCAACCACCATTTTGATACAATGAAACGATTGCACCCCCTAATGCACCCCCTCCATCCGGACTTAGGTTAGGCTACTCTTCATTTTATGAAGGATTGCAGAGTAGTCTTTTCTATCATCAAAAAAAGAGATATCAACGCGCCAGGGTCAATATCTCTTTCTTCTTATTATAATTCACTTGTCAAGCATATAATCGAAAAACTGGAATTTGGTGTGTGCTTTATAAATTTTTTCCAATCCACTCAAGTTCGTTCATGGAATCCTTATTTTTTTCAAGTTCATCTCTGGCTGTTGCATAATATGATTTTTTGAAAAGCATATCCCATGAAAGATATTTTGCCATACAGTCAAACTGCTTATCAATCAGCTCATACTGGATGCTGCCTACGGGAGAACCACCTACAACAATTGTGCCAACTTTTTTGTTTTTTAACTGCAATCCACGGCAGTAGCACTTATCAATGATAAGTTTCAATTGTGCTGACATTCCCCACCAATAAACTGGTGTAGCAAAAAGAATCATATCTGCGGCAGCAATTTTATCAATGGTAGAATTTGTATCATCCTTATCGACGCATCCCTTAGAGCATTGACAGACACCACATCCCTTGCATGGTGCAATGTTGAGTTTGTCGGGTTCAATGATTTCAATTTTATTCTTTTCTGACGCTCCTTTTATAAATGCATTGATTGCTGCCAACGTATTTCCTTTTCTGGCACTTCCATTAATGATTACAATTTTCATGCGTGTATCCTCCAACTTCCGATTTTAATGTCTCTATTATATGGGAGCATTCAACGATTATGCCACAAGAGCTGTGGAACTTCACAAGAAATGTGAAACACTGCTTAGCAGAGTTTCTCCAAAAGCTGAAGGCGAGATTCCTTGGCAGATTGTAATTCTAAAAGGTACATGGAGATATATAAAATAGTCTCTGTCCGAGATAAGTGTTGGTATGCATAACTGACCTGTTTATTCATTTTCTATGAATGCCCTGGGTAAACGAAAAGGAACAAGGTATATTTCATCCTTGTTCCTATCGGTCAGTATGTGCTATTCAGTTCAACAAATTGGAATTTGTTGCTCCGTCAAACTGAAAGTTTCAAGCGTTATAGACTTCCCACAAATATCTCTGCATCAATCGTCAAAGTTTTTAGCTTTTTGAAATCAATCTCAGTTTTATCTACATGGAAGAGCAGTGGGGTCATGTCTGCAAAAATTTTAATATCCTCTAACGGCATTTCATATGATTCTGAAACTCTTTTTTGGTAAATAACAGAATACTGCTTCTTGAATAAGTTAATCACATTCTCATTGGAATACTCTTGATTTTTCAAATGTTCTTTTGCAATGTTTCTGAACTCCATCAGATGTTTATTCCCAGGAATAACCTTTACAATATAGCCGCTATCCGTCAGAACTCTATTGAACTCCAAATAATTAGCTGGTGTAAATATGTCCAGTATACAGTCTACTGAGTGGTCTCTAATTGGCATATTTTCCAAATCACCCACAAACCACTTTATAGACTTACTACCGTCTCTTTTTGAAGCAAGGGAAATGGCATCTTTTGAAATATCAAAAGCAACTATATCTGCTTGAAATAGTTCTTTGATTTTTCTAGAATAATATCCTTCACCACATCCGACATCAAGAATAGTTGTTATGTTTTCAAGCTTGCTCAATATATGTGTTATCTCCGTAAGAATATGTGAATAGTATCCCTTTTCTAAAATATCCATTCTGCTTTCAAAAGAAGTTCTGCTATAATGCTTAGATTGCTTTTGATTTAATGCAAAATTCACATATCCTAATTTAGAAATATCGAAACAATGCTTATTACTACACAGCAAACTATTGCCTACCATCTTTAACTTTCGTTTACATATTGGACAACGAAAAAGCTTTTCGCTGTCATTAAATCTAATAATTTTATTCATGACATCCTCCATTATTACATTCTTGCCCGAAAGCGAGTTATGTAATACGGATGTACCGCAACACAACTCGCGGTATTATCTTAATCTCATATATGCTGTCATCTTATCACCTCCTCAAATTCAAGTTTGTATAACTATTTTATTGCATTATAGCATACTTTGGTCTGCTTTTCCCACTCCAGAGAAAAATTCTTTGTCGATAATTATCCTACCTATAGGAATATTTTTATTCACCAATACTTATCTCGGACAGAGATATAAAATAAATGCGGAGTGAATAATATAAGGCAAACTCTTCTGGAAACAAGCTGGGTTCCGAAAACTCAATTCCACTTAGCAAAGTTAACGAACCGTATTTTTTTCGCAAGCGGTTTATTTCACGGAAATAATCATCAACAACAAAGTTCTGTTTTCTGTTATCCTTAACAATTGAAAGATTCTTTTCCGCTGAATTAAAATCCACATGTTCAGTAAAACAAATAACTCTTGTACCCGTTTTGCCGGCAATCAGACAATAATCCTCCATCGTAGACATTCCATCAATTGAGAATTTTGAATGGACATGCATATCAACAAATTCATTCATAATCGAGCCTCCATTTGTGAAGTTCATGCAGATCAGTGAACGCAAATACTAGATCACACTCCGACATGCTCTTATTTATGCGATGAACCCTTTTTTCCATTCTTGCTTTTATTGTTTACATAACGTCTCTTACTTGGCTTCAATCTACTCGAAGATCCAGCATTGTTCGACGAACCTGTATCCAATTCCGAAGCTCCTTTTTTCTTGGGTGCACTCATATTGCGGTTATTTAATCTACTTACCAATTGACCACATGCGGCTTTTATATTGCCACCTCGGGATTCTCTGATTTTCACAGTAAGTCCCACCTTATTTAACTTATCACGAAATGCAACGAGTTCCTGTTTGTTTGGTCTTCGAACTGCTTTACAATCCGTTTCATTGTATTGTAAAAGATTAATCAATACATTTTTGTCACAAAACCATCTTCCCAACTGTTTTACATCATTCGCACGATCATTTACACCCGGTATAAGCAAATATGCTATAGTAACGCTACGATTATGTCTTTCTGAATATGAGAGTACTGATTGAACTACTTCATTTATATCATACCCTTTCATATGCGGCATGATATAGTCCCTTACATGCTGATTCGTGGCATGCAGGGATAACGTAAGTTGGATTTTTAAATGTTCTTCTCTCAACTTCTTCATCTGAGGGAGCGGTCCCGTTGTTGATATTGTTATACCATCTGTTGGAAAATCAAGTCCTTTGCGGTCTCTTAATATATGAATGGACTTTATCACGTTATCATAATTGAACAGAGGTTCTCCCATGCCCATGAATACAATCCTATTTACTCTACCATTTATCAGTATTACTTGTTGAACTATTTCAGATGGTGTTAGATTTCTGACAAATCCATTTTCACCAGAGGCGCAAAAGATGCACCCAACAGGGCAACCTATCATGGTGCTCACGCATACAGTAGTACCAGTTTTTCTTTTAATGCTTACCGTTTCAATGCAATAGCCATCTGACAATTCAAAAGCATATTTCTGAGTATCCGGACCACGAAAGATTTCCTTGATGGTTATCGTTTTATACTTGTTACTACTTTGGGAACCGGAGTATAATTCGCGATAAAACTTATCCGCCTCAACTTCTCCCAATACACCAACCATTTCAGAATATGTGTATCCATATGGATCCTTATATATATCCGTGGCTTGAACAGAAGCATTCTTAACCATATTCAACATATGACCTCCAATAAAAAATCACGCTAAGATTCGTTGCAAAAGGCAATCACATTTCCTTTGCAATAGAAAAAGGTGCAGTTGATTATTGCGTATTGTCAATCTCTCTCAAACCGGGTAGTAAAAATACGGCAAGCGCAACGATGATAATGCCAATTCCGCAAATGACAAACCATTTCTCAACTCCCAGCCGCTCCGCCAGAGGCCCGGAAATGACAAGGCCAAACGGCATGGCGAGGGAAGCGGCGCTTGTCAGTAGAGAAAAAACTCTCCCCAGATATTCTGGTTTGACCGTTTCTTGAAAAATCGCATTTTGCACACCGTAAAATGGAGCGGAAATTCCCATAACAGTACAGCACACAACAAAGACAAGAAATGCGTCTGGCGGCAAAAGCCCGGAGAGCATATTGCTAACGCCCATCAGGAGAACGGAAAGACCGATGGTGTACCGCCGTTTCTTAAAACCGCCCCAAATGCTCAGAATGACTCCGCCAAGCAGCATACCAACCGCAAAAGCAATTTCAGCGGCAGAGGCATGGGCCGGTGTTCCTTTGAAGTATGACATACAGATGAGAGGAAAAAGCGTACTGATTGGCATATAAAAGAACATATAAATTACACCAATCCAGAGCAGAGCAAAGAGGCCCCTGTTTTGCTTTAATACCACATACCCCTCTTTCATATCCTGTAAAAACTGTTGTCTTTTCGTTTCTGGACATAGTTCAGGCGTTGGTATGGACGAAATCGCAACAGTCACACAGGCAAGGATTGCACCCACAATATCTAACAATATAATTGCATTAAGAGGCCAAACAGCATATAAAAACGCTGCGGCAGCTGGACTGATAATCGCACTTACTGCTTGCATGGTCTGCGTGTAACCAGCGCATTTTGTAAGTTCCTCTTTTGGCACAATCATAGGTGTTGCTGCGCTGAATGCTGGAGAATGAAAAGCAGTTCCCGCACTTCGGATTAACAGGACAACCATAATAGACCATACGGGCAATTCCATGTAAAACGCCACCAGCGCCAGAATACCGCCAGCGGCGGCAATTATCAAATCCGCACCAATCATTACGCTTTTACGGCTGTGCCGGTCAACAAAAGCACCTGCAAACGGGCCTAAACAGGCTTGCGGCAAAAATCCAATCAGTGTTGCCGCCGTCAATATGATTGCAGAATTAGTTTTCGCAACCAAATAAAAGATAATGGCCATTTGCAAAATACCGCTGCTAATAAAGGATATTGCTTGTCCGGCAAGAAGTGTAAAATAAGTTTTTCTCCATGAATTGTTGTTTTGGGTCATAATGCGAACCTCCTTTTTTATTGCATTGTTCCTTTGTTTCTGCAATAAAAAGCAGGCGTTGTCCCACAGAGAGGGCAGACGCCTGCATAACAACAAAGCACGAAAAAACACCACGATACAGTTCAAAGACTGCTCGTGTCAAACCTACGTGTTCCTTTGCATACGCACGCAAAAAAAGCCCACCATCATGTGGAAAGGTACTTCTACTTTTTATTGCTTATTAGCGTACACAAATTAACACACGTAAGCCTCCTTCCAATCTCAAACTGTCGCACAGTATAACACACATCCGATAGACTTGTCAACCATTTTTAACCTTGTTTTCCATCTTGTTTTTCCATCTCTTACGGGCAGTAGCAAAGCCAGGCGAGCCAGTCAACGGTCAAGATGAACGGCGCTTTCAGCGCCGCCGTTGACAGTCTCGCCCGTCTTTGCTAATGGGTAATCAAGGCGGGAAAGCCATTTTAGGGCTTTCCCGCCCATTTCAATTTTGGGAGAAGAAAGGCCCCAAAATGAACGAGTGCGGCCAAACACTTTTAGGGATTGGCCACCTTGTCCACCCATCCAGCGGGGCGGCGGGGAACGGTCAAGGCCGGGCGTCAGCCCATTCATTTCAGCCTTGACGGTTTCCTGCCGTCCTGCTACTTTTCCCGGAGTGTGGCCACACATCTGGTCACGGTGTCCAGAGCTTTGGGACTTTTTGTCCCATAGGCCGGGGGCGGAGGACGAGGGACGGGGGCTTTCATAATACGCCCTGTCTGCTGCTGAAATCAGCCCTTTGTTTCCGGCTTACCAGCCCCAAACAAAGCCCTGCTTTCCTGCCGCGTCAAATGCCCTTGCCCTCCCCGGCGGCAACGGTATTTTCAGGGCAACGCCGACAGAGCGTATAACACACTACACTTTGCTCCGCAAAGTCGTGTGCCAAATGGGGCGCTGCCCCCTTTGGAAACCCCCGCAACAAACAGGTGCTATGCACCCAGCCGGGAGCATAGCGCCGTTTGTTGTCAGCAGCCCGTTTCACGGTCTGCGTGTAGTTCCTTGTAAACTGACCTAACCAAATCGCTAAACAACGAGTCAAAATACTCTTTAAACCAATATTCACTCTTTCTTCCCAGTGTACCTCTTGGCTTTTCTGGTTATCGTCCCATCTGCATGGCGCTCAATGTTACTTCTGCTCTCACGCATTTCCTGAACTGCCCGGAACGTCTCTCGTGAGATGATAGACGGATGATGATCCTCCTGGATGTATTTCTGATGCTCTCCATTGTTCGGTATTCGCTTCTTCTCCGGGAAGTTAGGGGAAAAGGTCTTATAGAGAATGACATCACCGACATATTTCTCATTGGTCAGTATGGTTTCGATGGAACGCTTCGACCTCTCTCACATTTCTCACGAATCTTCGCTTCAAATATTGTATCATATTCAACTTGACAAATCCACCATTTTGTGATAAAGCCACAAAAAGTAGGGCATCCAGCAAAACTGCCAGATGCCCCTCTCAAATCGTGTTTCTACATATTAAATAGTAATCTCTATCCCACCCCGGAAGACTACCGTGCTGGTTTTCTCATCAATGCGGATGTGATCCACCAAACCGCCCCACAGTTCTTCCCGGAATTCTGTCTGTTCTCCGTTCAAATCTTCCAGCTTAGTGATGAAGTTCGTGAGTATCTCCTTCGTATCATTCTTTTCTTGGATGAGTGCCTCCAGTTCCTGAAATCGGCTATGCTTTTCACCATAAATGGTGCGGAGTTTCTTTTCTTTCTCTGCCTGCTCCGTCTGATCCAGGGCTACACTTGCATTCTTCTGGATGAGGTTCGCAAGGTTCTCTGCGACAATTCTCAGTTCCTGTTTCAGCCGTTCCTGCTCTGCGCCAAGGGAATCTATCTGGCAGACCGTTTCAATCAACTCCTGCAGGTTCTCTATTGTTTCCTCTTTCGCCTCCACCAGGGCATTCAGCGCCTTGAGGAACAGCTTCTTGATTTCTTCCTCGCTTAAATGCGGTGTGTTGCAGGGCGGGGTGTCTTTGCCGTACTTCCGATTACAGCGGTAGATGACCTTCCGGTACTTGTCGGTGGAATGCCACACCTTGGAACCGTACCATCCACCACAGCACCCACACTTGATTTTGTTTGAGAAAATGCTCACTCCGCTGTAACGACCATTCTGTTCCCGGCGGGCAAGTTCTGCCTGTACAAAATCAAACTGGGCAGGGGGAATAATGGCCTCATGGTGTTCCTCCACATAATACTGGGGGATTTCGCCGTTATTGGTCTTTCTCTTCTTCTGCAGGAAGTCCGTAGTGTACTGCTTCTGGAGGAGCGCATCCCCACGGTACTTCTCGTTGGTAAGGATCGATTTCACCGTGCTGATGTGCCATCTGTCCTTGCCGGACGGTGACTTGATACCCCGGCTTTCCAGTTCCTTTGTGATAGCATAGAAGGAAAGGCCACTGATGAAAAGCCGATAAATCAGCCGAACCGTGGCTGCCTGTTCCTCGTTTATCTTGAAGTCCTTGTCGTACCCAAGGAACCAACTGAAGGCAACACTGCCTTTGCCATCAGCAAATTGCTTTCTCTTGCCCCAGGTCGTGTTCTCGGAAATGCTCCGGCTTTCCTCCTGTGCCAGGGAACTCATGATGGTTATCATCAACTCGCCCTTGGCATCCAGCGTCCAGATGTTCTCTTTTTCAAAATAGACCTCAATGCCTTTATCCTTCAGCTTACGGATGGTGGTCAGGCTGTCCACCGTGTTTCGTGCAAATCGGCTGACCGACTTGGTAATGATAAGGTCAATCTTTCCGTCAAGGGCATCTTCCACCATCTGATTGAAGCCGTCACGCTTTTTGGTGTTCGTGGCGGTGATACCCTCATCCGAGTACATCCCGACAAACTCCCAATCCTCATGACCTTCGATGTAGGTCTTGTAGTATGTCATTTGTGCCTCGTAGCTGGTTGCCTGTTCCTCACGATCCGTGGATACTCGTGCATATCCGGCTACCTTCTTTTTTCTTCTGACTGCCACCGGCTCCGATGTGAACTGGTTGAGGGTAGCAGGTATTTTTCTTACTTTCTTTGCCATGTCTTTACCGCCCCATCCTTATATTCAAAATCTACCTGAATGTCGGAAACGACCACTCGGTCAATGTCTGCGGATACTCTCGCCTGGAAGTTCTCACCAAGAAGGCTTTCTGCCGCCTCAAGCAGTTCACTCTCCGGCAGGCGTTTCATTTGGCACTGTGTTCTCGGCTGGGAGCAGCACCAAATCTTTGTTTTCTTCTTTCCGTAATTGTCCCTTTCGCATTTGCATCCACAGGAACCGCACCAGACCTTATTGGTGAAAGCATTCTGGCCCCGGCGGCCACTAAACTGCCGGATGATGGATTTCCTGTTTCCGTTCAGCAGGGAAAACTCAATGCGGTCGGAATATAGGGTCACTTGCTGTATCTCCTTTGAGAAACTGCCATCATCAATGGAGCCGCCCAGCACTGTCTCCGAAGCCGCCGTGAGTTCCGTCTCCCAAATTGGTCGGCACTCGCATTGCTTCATGCCTTTCCGTTCTCTGGTGTTGCAGACCCACCGCTTTCTGTCTCCGCTGGTTCTCCGGCTGACACCGCATCCGCAGTATCCACACTTCACTTTGCCGGAGAAGGCTGTAAGGTTGTCCTGATTGTTAGGAAACTGCCCCGCTCTCTGCTGCCGGATTTCCAACGCCTTCTGGTAATCTTCCTCCGAGACCAAAGGCTCGAACATCTCATCCACCAGGTACATAGGAAGTTCACCTTTGTTCCTTCTGCGGATGTGGCCTTCGGTGAAAAAGTTCTTCTGAAGGACCATCGTCCCGGTGTAGGACTGGCTTGAAAGTATCTCCTTGATGGTTGTCTGCTCGATCGGCATTCCCATCTGCCCGGTCACACCTCGCTCTGCAAGGGTCTTTGCAATGCCATAGGCTGATTCCCCGGCAAGGTACCTTCTGTAGATTTCCTTTACCACCTCGCCCTGGTCGGGTATGATGCGGAACATCTCTCCGTCCCATTCATAGCCGTAGGGTGCTTTGTGACCGTTTGGGATACCTTGCTCAAACCGCTTTCTGGTAGCCCATTTGATATTCTCTGAAATGCTCCGGCTTTCTTCCTGTGCAAATGATGCGAGCAGCGTGAGCATCAATTCTCCGTCTTCTGAAAGGGAATTGATCTTCTCCCGTTCAAAGTAAACCGCTATTCCCAGGTCTTTCAGATGCCTGGTTGTGTTCAGGCAATCAACCGTGTCCCTGGCAAATCGGCTGATGCTCTTTACCAGCACCATGTCGATTTTTCCAGCATCGCAGTCTGCCACCAGGCGATTGAAGCCATCACGATGTGCTGTACTTGTCCCGGTAATACCTTGGTCAACATAGATCCCTGCGTATTCCCATTCGGGGTTATTCTGAATGAGGGTGCTGTAGTAGCTGACCTGTGCTGACAGGGAATGCAGCAACACCTCACATTCCTCGGAGACACGGGCATAAGCAGCGACTCGCTTCTTTCGCTTTAGCTGCGTCACACCCGGTGTGATTTGTCTGATTCTTGGCATGAAACCGCCTCCTTTCGCAGTGACATATTCCCGTAATAACCGCACTGTATCAAGTCTATATTGGAGAATAATGTGCCGAATATCGGACGGTATTTTTCTTGCATCCTCCGCAGCATCCGCACTTGATTCTGTTGGATAAAATACTCACGCCACTATACCGACCATTCTAAAGCACTGGCTTTTCCATAAACTCGTTACCAAATGAAAACAAATATAATGAATAGTAAGCAACAAATTAATAAACCTAACCACCCGAAATCTCGCTGTTTTTCTATCTCCATGGTTTTCTTTTTCATTTGTCTTTTTGTTTTTTCAAGTTGACAGGCAGCATCTCTTCTTTCCATTTTCATCAGTAATTCCAATGAACACATCCGCTTTTCTGCTTCCTGTTGCTTTTTCAGTGCCTCTTCAACAGCCTCCACAGAAGACTGTACTACCATTTTCTCCAGTTTAGAGTTCCGGTCCTGTACGTCTCTTATTTTTTCTTCGAGCTGCTCTTGCTCTTTCCTGCTCAGCAGCCCGTTCCTGTTCCGCAGATCGTCGTTGCTTCTCTGCAGCGACAGATTGATATTCTGCGTTCTGGACAATTCGGTTTGCAGTTTCTGATTTTCCTCGGTTAGCTTCTGAAGCTCGTCTTGTAGCTTCTGATTTTCGGATGAGATCTTCTGAAGATTTTCTCGAAGCTCCCGCATCCGTTCCAGACATTTCTGGATATTTTCCTGATCCTTTCTTTGTATTTCCAGAAGTCTGTCCCTTTCTGTCTTTACTTTCGACAATGCCTCCGCTTGTTCCTGCAACAGCTTCCTCCACTTGTCGATAGTATCGTGCAAGATCGGCATCTGCAGTGTCGTCTCTGCCGGTAATACACCTTTCTTTTTGCTCATTTCTGATAAATTCATCCTCTAATTCCCCTTTACTGATTTTAAGATGGAAAGTTTTAGAAAGATTACTGTCACGTACTTTCTTCCCTTCCGAATTTTGAAACGTAATATGCTTTCTATTTTCTGTCCAGTTTACGTTCCATCCCAAATTTCCCATTTCTTTGATAAATTGCTCTCGGCTGATGCAGGACTCCATAACAGTTAAAACCACCATTGCACAGTCTGCAACAAAGCTATCCTTTTTCTGTTGCCGGAACAGATTATATTTATCTTTACTCCATGCAATGACTTCCCCCGTCTCAATCTGGCTGCCATCAAAATGTTTTCCTTTTCCAGCAACAGTAAGCCCCCGTTCCCGGCACATCTGGTTCGTCAGCTGCTTCATCCGTTCCAGATCTTTTCTCGAATTATGCAATTTTTTCCCGTTTTCATAGCTCACAGAATTTGTAACCAAGTGACAGTGGATATGGTCTTTATCCTTATGGACACTGACCACCGTCTGGAAACCAGAAAACCATTTCTCCGCAAATGCAATGCCAAATTCCAATGCCTGTTCCGGTGTAATCTTTTCATCCTTATGCCAGGAAATCACATTATGGGCATACATCCTTCCCGAATCCTTTCCCCACAATCGTTTTTCTTCCAGAAATGACTGGTACACCAGATCATAATTCACTTCTTCGTAAGGATATGGACCGATGATATGGACAAGATGCTGATCTGTTTTTCCTTCCCGGAGGACATATTCAATACAGTTTCTCATTGCCCCATGGGAATTTGTCCGCTTATTAATTGTCTTATTGATCGCCATATCTTTTCACACTCCTTCCGATATCCTGATATATTTTCGTTGAGACTGTTAAAAACATCTGCTCTGGGATAAAAACCTCCTGCATTCATATGATGCGCAATCTGGTTGAGATTGGTTGTAGCACCTCGAAGCTGCCGGTTTGTTTCTTCCAGTCTCTGATTTAATACTTTCAATTCTTCCATAACCTCTGATGATACTATCTCCACATTTTCAATCGCAGCAAGTACCACTGCCTGCTGTGTCTGTCCGGATTCTTTCATCTTCTGCCGGAGCAGGGTATATTCTTTGTCATTCATCCGTATCGTAACGGTATGGTTTCTTTTTCTCATAATCAATTCACTCCTTTTATCTCTGTGCTGTCATATATAATTTAGCCAATGGACTTCTGGCTGTAAGGGGATTCCATAAGGGTGCTAGACATCCTGTGGATGTCCGTTTAGCACCGACCGAAGCGGGGCGGAGACAAACGCCCCTTTGGCAGGTGCAGGGCGCATGACGTCCAGTGGACGTCAGCTTTGCGCCGACCGGAGTGGCAACGGAGACAAGTCCTAGTCAATAGCGTAAGTGTTCCTGTGGAATGTCCAGTGGACATTTCGCAGGAATACTTACGCTATTGACGGGCCGGGGTTCCAAGGGGCGGAGCCCTCTGGCAAGTTTAGGAACAGCCCAAAGGCTGGCTCCGGTGCAGAGTGGCCTGCCACTTTGCGAAACTTGCCTGTCATCTCTCCACCACTTAGCCAGCCCCTGCTAATCAGTTTTCTCCTCCATGCGATACCAAATTTTGATCGAGATGACAGTGGTTTTGTGGTGCAGAAGCAGACTGTAGAGGAAATAGAAAAGCTCCCCTTTCAACAAATTTTCTCTTTCCGAAGCAGACTGATTATGCACCACTCCGATGCGGAGTATCGGACAATTATGTGCCGTATCCGGCACTCTTATCTTTTTCTCCCATGCTTATGCAGCGTTTCCCGGCTGCCAACGCTTTTCTGTCATAATTTCTCACTATTTCTGCTTCTTTTCTTCTAAACCATTCTCTTTTTCTGATGAAAGACATAAAAATAACAGCCATAAACATTTCCCCGATTCTCACCAACAGAAATGCTATCACTGCCATTGTCTTTTTCTTCTATTTTGTTTTCGCAAAACAATTTTGTACTGTCAGTCGGTTCTCCTGTTACTGCCATTTTGTAATTAGCTAAAAACTGTCTGCAAAATCCAATGCCGCATCCATATCTGCCTCCTGTTCCCAGTCCAGCGTATTATCTGTAGCCTCATTATCTGGTTTCTCCATCGTCATTGCCATATTCGGCAAATTATTATCTCCTACCGATTCCTTCACAAACGGTACAAGCATTTCCAGAAGACTCTTCGCCATAGCCATCGGGACGGATTCCTTCACACCATCCCGGATAGCTGTTTCCACTCTTTCCAGAAACGCATCTTCCTTTTCTCTGGTTTCCAGATACGGATCAGCTTCCTTTCGATATATTCTGGAGAAGTAATCATTCAAAGCCACCACAACCGCTCTGGTATAGGACTTATACTTCTGCCTGTCCATTGTCTGCAAATATTCCCATGCCTGTCTGTCCTGTTCATCACAGAGGTTCAAGCGAATATTTGTATTAATGATTTTCCGTTCTTTTCTCATACAAGCACCCCTCCGTTTTTCTGAATTTTTCTTGCTGTCATGGCTTCATAGCCTTTGGCTGTAGCACAAATATCACGCACGATGGTCACTCGGTCTTTATCATAGTCACCAAAGTTCTGAATCATGCAGCCGCCTCCACCGACCACATACAGACGCATCAGTTCCGGGTTGTATTCCCGTTCTCTCAGCTTATGGAAAATCTCTTTTGTATACTCTCCGGCAGCTTTACGAATCACAGAGAGATATTTTTCTCCAATATCGGCAGTTCCTGTACGGATCACCTGCTCAATCACCAGATCATCCACCACCGTTCCCAGCTCCTTCAGCAATGATTCCCTGACAGCAAGCACACACTGATGTGTTCCATATTTCTCTGTAAAGCATTTTTTCTCTACCGGGCGAGAATTGTTGATATACATAATATTCATAGTTCCATTTCCGATATCAGCCAGCATATTGATTCCTTTAAAGTCCTGTAACCGGTAAAAAGCTGCTGCAAATCCCTGTGGATAAATATCAGCTCCGACAAACTCCACATGATATTCTTTATTGCGGAATGTGAAGTCCACGCTATCATTCTGGAGAAGATACTTCTGGAAGTCTTCTTTCTGTGAAGCCACCCAGGTCAGTGGAAGTCCTGCCGCAAGATGCACCTTCACCTGATTCATTCCCTTTCCGTCTAATTCTCTGGCAATCGCAGCCAGCGTCAGCACATAATAGTCTAGATTCTGTGTTTTCTCTGCACAGAACTCTTTGTGTTCTTCACCGATCTGGTAATACAGCCCATTATAAACAAGAAGGTTATTCTGAAAGATGGGCTCCTTCTCATATCTGACTACACCAGACGTAAAGCACCTGGTTGCTGTTTTCATGTTTCCATAACCGTGATCAATTCCAATCACCATAATTGTTTCATTTTTAAGGGCACTGAAAAAGTCTGATTCCAAAAAAGAATTGGGCTTTTTTTAGTGGCCCTGTTATAATAGAATCATGAGGAAGGAGGTTCTGTCATGTTGAAAGATCATTC
>NZ_JBQHUL010000054.1:0-14841 GCF_052065235.1 Blautia sp. HCP28S3_G10
AAACAATTCGCAGAAACAGTTACTTTTAAAGTGACTGACACATCTGTAGAAATCCAAAATCGGTGCGAAATAATCTGCCGTATGGGACATCATTTAATTTGCCGGACAACAATCTGGTCCAGATCCATGTTGCTTCCATAGGCAAAATATAATTGTTCCAGCTTATCTGCCCCCTTTTTTCTTCTTTCTCTTGGATGCCAGGCTCATGCCGATCAGACCGCCTGCGGAAAGAATCAGGCACAAGGCCGGAATCCAAAGGTTGGTATCATCGCCTGTTTTCGGGTTGCTTACAGACGGGGTATCCTCCGGCAGCTTCTCATTGGTCACTTTCTGGATGACTTCGATCACTGGCGTTTTGTCATCTACATAGGTAAATGTCACTTCATGCTTTGTTTCGTCCAGCTGGTATCCTTCCGGTGCTTTGGTTTCAACCAGATAATAAGTGGCTGCCTTGTCAAATTTGCCGTCCTTATAAGTTCCGATTGCAAGCAGTCCGCTGGCTGCATGGCCGTTTTCATCGGTGGTCAGTGTTTCTACCACTTTGCCATCAGCATCCCTCAGTTCAAATTCCGCTCCTTTCAGTGCGGCTCCAGTATCCTTGTCCGTTTTCTCAACAATCAGACGTCCCTTTGCGGTATCGTCTTTCATGGCCACCTTCTGGATCTCTGCGGTGTCTGACACCTCGAAGGTGATCTCTTCCGCTGCAATATAACCGTTTGGAGCCTGCTCTTCTTTCAGGGTGTATTTACCAATCGGAAGTTTTTCGATATAGTGCGGCTCTTTTCCGGAAGTCCAGCTCTCTACAACCTTTCCATTCTCATCCGTGATAGTCAGTTTGGCTCCTTCAATCTCCTGATCTCCGGTAATATCCGTTTTGCTGATTTCCACTTTGGTCACGTCATCTTCCATCGCCTGTTTCTGGATCTCTGCGGTATTTTCCACGGTGAATGTGATGCTTTCCGCAGTAACATATCCATCGGCCGGCTTAGTCTCTGTCAGGGTATAAGATTTTCCTACAACCAGTTCCTTGATGATGTGCGGCTCCTCGGTGGAAGTCCATTCCTCAACCACAGCTCCGGTTTCATCCGTCAGCTGTAATCTGGCTCCCGGCAGTTCCTCTCCTGTAGTCAGATCAGTTTTGGAAAGCTCCACGGTGGTCGGCTCATCTTCAAATACAAACTCATAGGATGCTTCTGCTTCTTTATCCCCCTGGTACTCAAAAACAAATTCCTGCTCTTCTCCGGTGGTGACAAATCCATCCGGTGCATACAGCTCCTTCACATAATAGGTTCCGTCGATCGGCAGGTCCGCAATAAAGGAAATCTTTCCATCTGCATCTGTTGTTTTTAACCCGATCAGGGTGTCAGCTTCCATCAGCACATTTCCAGATGCGGACAGGATGTCGTTTCTGGTATAAAGTCCAAAGATGCCGCCTTTTAATACACGGTCGGTATTCTTTTCTTTCTTCAGGACGTTCACTTTCACTTTCTGGCGGTTGTTCTGCCAGTCCTCATCGTATACAACAACTGGGGTATCCTGGTCACGGTAGGAAAGATCTACATATCGTGGTTCTTCATCCAGCACATAACCATATGCTGTACCCACCTCTTTGACATAGTATTTTCCAACCGGAAGGTCAGATACTTTTGCAATGCCGTCTGCATCCGTTGTCACGGTTGCTACCAGCTCGTCCTTGGAATAGTAATCCGGGCTTACGCCATCGGCTGCTTTGATATCCTCGGCAGCACGGATTTCAAAGGTAACGTCTGTCAGGCTTCCGGTGATGTACTCAAAGAAATGTTCCACAACACCTTTGACGTTGTCCAACAGAGTGATCTTGTCAAGAAATTCACCTTTCTTGTTTACGATCAGCAGTGCTTTCGGCACATCGTCCTTCATTTCCACTTTCTGTACTTCTGCGGTATCCTGAACGGTGAATTCCACATCCGTGGTCTTTAAATAGCCAAGCGGTGCAAGGGATTCACGGAGGATATAGGTTTTTCCAACAGTCAGGTATTTGATCACATGCGGCTCATCCTTTACGGAAGTCCAGCTGTCGATCACATTTCCATCTTTATCCAAAACAGAAAGGGATGCCCCGTTCAGCTCCACACCTGTAGTCAGATCGGATTTGGTTACCTCAATCGTAGTAGGCTGGTTCTTCTTTACAGATTTCAGCTTGATGGTCGGAATGTCCTGTCCCTGATAGGTGGCATCGAATTCCAGTACCCCGTCAGAGGATACAAAACCGTCCGGTGCAGAAATCTCTTTTACATAATAAGTTCCAAGCGGCAGGTCCAGGGTAAAGTGTGCCTGCCCTTTTTCATCACTTGTGATCTCCTGTAATAAGGTATCTGCTTTCACAACGACTTTGTTGCCTGATTTGATTTCCTTCTTATTGTAAAGTCCAAATACGGCTCCTTTTACCACGCTTCCGGTTTCTGCATCCTGCTTTTCTACCGTGATACTTACTTTCTGGCGTTCATTAGTAAATGTCACTTCTTCGTCCACAATCGGGGTATCCTGTCCGGCATAAGTAAAGGTTACCTCTTCCCCTTTTGCATTCCAAGTGTACCCTTCCGGTGCTTTTTTCTCTTCTACACGGTATGTTCCGAACGGAAGATTCTCGATTACGGCACTTCCGGTTTCATCGGTTGTCACTGTTGCCACCAGTGTGTCTTTGGCATATTCCAGATAACGGTTTCCATTCTCATCTTTCTGATGGTCTGCGGTATAGATATCTTCTGCGGCGTAAACCTCAAATACGGCTCCTGCAAGGCTGGCTTCCTCGTAGGTGAAATCCTTGTCAAAACCTTTGACTACTTCACCTTCCTTGCGGATGGTCAGTCTGCCTTTTGCCGGGTGGTTTTCGAAATCTACCTCGATGATCAGGTCACCGCTGACCGGATCTTCCTGGTATGCGGTATCGCTGTCTACCTTGATTTCTACCGTTTTTGTGCTGTGAGTGTATCCATCCGGTGCAGTCACCTCTTCGATGCGGTAATTTCCACAAGCAAGATTCTGCGGCAGGATCAGGTATCCATTTTCATCGGTAAAATAAGATTTATGTACCGTAGTGGATGGGTAAGTGGTTACCTGTTCCACATACTTTTTATTGTCCAAATCGTATACCTTGAACTCGGTATTCGGAACCAGGACAGATTTCTTTGTCTCATCGTCTTTTTTGATGATCTTTAATTTTGCTTCAAACTCTTTATCCAGAAGCACACGCCATACCTGCGGCTGATCCGGATGGTTCTCTGAGATTACAACTTTAAAATCATCAACTGGCGTGAAGTTGTGCGGTGTGGTGGTCTCTCTTACAATGTAGGTACCGTATGGGAGCGGAATGGAGCATGCATATCCACGCTCATCTGTGAACATTTCGGTCTGTCCGTCTGCGGTCAGCACGACTGGAGATGCAGAGGCAAAATCATAGGAGCCGTCCTTGTTGTTCTTCAGACTGCTCTCCAGATAAGCACTAAATCCCACGCCTTTTAACAGATAGGCATCTGTCTTTCCGTTGTTGGCTGCTTTGATGACCTGGAACGGCTGTTTGATCACATCTTCCAGAGAAGTTACGGTACGTTCTACCGTCTGAACCAGATCTCCCTCGTCATTGCACTCCAGATCATGTTCGTCCGGGTCTGCCAGATATCCGACAGGCGGCGTCAATTCTTTAACATAATACTTTCCGAGATAGAGGTCTGCGACTTCTGCATTTCCATCTGCATCCGTAGTCAGGGCTGCCACCTGGGTTCCTGCCGGATAAAGGACACCCGTCTGTCCATCCGGATGGACGATATCCTCACGGGCATACAGGCCATAAACGGCACCCTCAAAGGTTGCATCTCCCTGTGCAGTCTTTCCGGTTTCAGAATCCTCTTTTACTAGTTTGATCTTCGCATTGACACGTTCATTCTGGAATGTATGGCTGAAGGAAACGGTTGCTTCTTTGTCTGTGGTATATTGGAACGTAAAGGAATAAATATCTTCGCTGTTTCTTACATATCCAGCTGGTGCAGCTACCTCTTTCATGTAGTAGCTATTGGCGATTGGCAGGTCTGCCTGGTACATAGCTTTTCCGTCTGTTCCGGTCACTGCCTTTTCAATGAGGGTATCTTTCTTAACCACAACGCTTCCGTCCGCTGCTTTGATGTCATTTCCGGCATACAGACCATAGGTACCTCCCGGAAGATATTTCTTAGTTTCTTTATCCTGTTTATATATACTCACGCTTGCTTTCTGGCGGGCATTTTTGAATGTTACGCTTCCCATTACCTTCTCTACATTGCTTCCGGCATAGGAAAGTGTGATCTCCTGGCTTTCGCCTGTGCATACCAGATTTTGTGGTGCTTTCATTTCTTTTACTACATATTTTCCCAGATATAGATTATCCAGTGTGGCACTTCCATCGTCCCCGGTGGTAAGTCCGGCTTTGACCAGTGCATCTTTTTTATAGATTACCGTTCCGTCTGCGGATACAATGTCAGCCGCAGCATAAACGTTATAAACAGCACCCTTCTGCTTCTGCTCGGTATAAACAAAGGAAACGCCATTGTCTGTTACGTTTGCCCCAGTCAGCACTTCTCCTAACTTGTAAACAGTCAGACTTGCCATCTGCTCTGCATCGGTAACGGTCTGTTTTACGGTATCCCCGATCACCAGTTTTATGTCGTAGGCTTTGGTGTCCAGCAGGTATCCGTTTGGTACAGAGATCTCTTTCAGGTATACGGTATCCTGTGTTTTGGTGATCGTAACGCTGGAAGCTCCGTTGGCATCTGTGGCCGGCATCTTTGTGATCAGGTTCTTTCCGTCCTTGTCACTGTAAACGCCATAGACTGCACCTGCGATGGCTTTGTTGCTCTTGCGGTCTTTCTTTACGATCTCCAGTGTTGCCTGTTTTACCCATGATACTTTAAAATCTACATATTTCTCATCGGTCACGCCCTCACCAAATACCAGGGCAAGGTCCTGTGTCTCGCTTCCAGTGGTGATCTTATAAGCGGAGTAGTCTTTGATGATGCTTCCTTTCATAGTGGAAGACCATTCCCCTTTGACATCCACCGCCTGTGTCAGCGGTGCGGATAAATAAAATTTGGTACCGCCGCAGATTTCTACAGATGCACCTGCACTGCTGGTTTTTCCGGTTGTCACGTTATGCAGTCTGACACCGGACGGCAGCTTCATGGTGATGGTCTGCAGTTCGGATGCCTTGAAAGTGATCTCTTCTGTTCTCTGGCTGTTACCGCTGATATAGGCGGTCACATCTGCATTGGAAAAGCTCATGTCCACTTCCGGGATCTCCGGCTGGCTCATACAGTAATCATAGAGTTCTTTTGCAAGGGCCTGCCCGGTAGCATTTGTACCAGAAAAAGCGTCACCGCTGTTATTGGCATAGGACGCAGCCAGATGGGTAATAATAAACTGTTTTCCTGCCGAAAAGTCAGGATGTTTCTCAGAAAAGAATCCATTTTCACCAGATGCTTTGGTTCCATAATAGCAAACCTTGGCCAGTGCTTTACTGTCAGACAGTTTTGTAATCTTATAGACACCATCTCCTGGCCCTGCTTTGGATGGCTGCACACAGTAGGCCGTTGCAGACACATTTCCAAATTTAACGGTATATTTATAGGTTACATAGGAACCAAGACCGTAGTCTGCATAATAATAAGCAGTTCCTCTTGTCACATCTACGTCCTGGGTTGCTCTTGTACTGGTATTGACTGCGGTGAATGAAACGGTTTCCCCATCTTCCATTGCCATCAGGTCAATATTCTGTTCCCCTGCCTGCTCCAGAACATCGCCGAGTGTCAGCCCGGATTCTTCATCGGTTGTATTTTCCGTTTCGGATTCCTCTAATGCGGCATCAAACTCAGATTCGGAAAGTCCATCCTGAAATTCGGATTCTGTTTCTTCCGGTTCTTTTGTCTCCACTTCCTCTGTTTCAGATTCAGCTGTCTCCGGTTCAACAATTTCTGTCTCTACAGGCTCTGTCTCAGTTTCTTCCTGCGAGGCAGCTTCCTCATCATCAGAACTGGTATCCTCTTCGGTGACTGCCTGTTCTATCTGCGGTTCACTCTGAGAAGACGCTGTCACAGGCTCTTTTACGATCAGGTTTCTTCCGATCTGATAAACCGGATGGTTCTGGTTAACTGGCTCCACATAATAAACGGCATGGTAAGTGTCCGCATGGCCGGTGCTGAAGCTCTCCCCGGCGTCATTCTCTGCTTTCTGGAATGTTACCTTGACTTTGCTTTCATCCTTGATTTCCAGCTTCGTGCGGTCACTGGAAACATCAAATGCCTGTCCGACTTCCAGCTCCAAATCGGTGGCTTTTACCACTTCATTTTCATCCAGCAGATTCTTTACAGATTCATACGCTGGCGGTTCTGCCGCTTTTGGCTCTTCCGAAGCATAAACGGTCAGCGGTGAAATGACCGTGGATAAGATGGTTACTGCCGCCATCACCCCGGAAAGGATTCGCCTGAATCGATATTTACTCTTCATGTTTTCTACCTCTTTCTTCTTTTTCTTTATTTTGCATAAGAACAGCCGGATGTTTCCACCCGGCCTGTCTGTTCCTATTATTCTGTTATCTCGCATCGTCTGTCCGTCTTGGATTCTGCTGACAGGCATAGGTACTTTTGTCATACCGCCATGCCTTATCTCCGTCCAGATTGGCAAGCAGATGCTTCCGCACATTTTTGTATTCGTCCCCGATTAGTCCGAGGCGGAGCAAAAAGGTGCGGAAGGTAAATGCAGGGTTATCCCCGATCTCTGTCTTTTTGGCATGGGTACAGGACTGGTTGATTGCCTGTGCGGATATGGCAAGTGCCAGTGTAATGTTTGACCGGACTTTCCCTGCATGGAGCGTGCTTTCAAAACAACGCCATTCCAGTGTTCCCTTAGAAAAAACGGCGTGCAGGTTTAATGCATAATACCTTGTCCAGTTATAATGCTCGGAGCTTCCGTCATTTCCTTCATACCATGCCCTTTTGAATTTTTCCATGGTGATGGTGCTGTTCGGCATCCGGCGGATTTTCTCCAGTACCATAGGACGGACTTTCTGGCAATACTCATCTTCTCTTCTGGTCTGCACTTTCAAGGCTTTGAATAAGATATCCTCTTTGCAGTACATAATTGTCAGTGCATTCTTCAGACTCCTTGGTGTATGGTTGGCTGCGTCCACATGGACATGCATGCCACAGGATGAATTTACAAAAGCGCCTGCGTTTTTGACACACCGCACCACTTCCTGGAGTTTTCCCATTTCCGAATATTCCAGTTTTGGGGACACCATCTCCGTGGCATATTCGCTGTCAGCATTCAGACACCTCCCGTGAGATTTGTACTGACAACAGATACTGGAATCATAGGAAAACTTCCAGACCTTTCCATCCGGGTCTTTCACACACCATGAATTGTAAGAATGGATGGAATATGGCTCTGTTCCGAACATTCTTCCAACAGCGACAGCCGCATTGTAACGGCTGATTCCTGTCATCTCAATCTCTGTACCGAAATACTGGTCTTTTAAGTCGATCTGTGTCACCCACCCTTCACTTCTGGAACAGGTGAGCTGCTTCGAATCTCTTCATCCACGGCTTTCAGGTTTCTGCCTATTGCTTCAATAACATTGACGGTGACACCGTTCCCAGCCTGCTTATAAAGCTGGTTGTCGGATGTCTCTTTTTCCATCTTGGAGATCTGGTCGTCCCGGTATCCCTGCAGTCGCAGACACTCCCTTGGTGCCAGCCTGCGGATTCTGCCGTGGTAGATCACGCCATGACGGTCGGTTGCCGTAATGGTGAACATTGGCTCGTCCGGTTCTTTCATCCTTCTTCCATTCTGGCGGACTTTTTCCTTGGCTGGTGTCAGCACTGCCCTTGGCGGTTCTTCCACCAGCACCCCGGAGCTTTCACCCCTGTGGTTATGGATGCTGGAATCCTGTCTGGTATTCAGACATCTTGCAACCTCTGTCACCAGCGGCGGAGGGGAGATATCTACAAAATGCAGTGTCCCCTGCTGGTTTCCGGTCGTCAGAGTATGGGCAATCTCATGCCCAACTCTTCCCCTGCGGCTGTTGATGCCCGGATATCCTAGATCAATGCTGTCACCCTCATAAGCCATCTTGTACCCTTTTCGGGTATTTTCCTTGATCGGGATACCGACTTCGTATAATCCGGTCTTGCCGCCCATACCGCCAGCCCCGCTGGTCAGCGTGCAGCTCAGTCCTTCTTCTGCGTAGACTCTTTCTCCCTGTTTGCCAGCATGGACTTGTATAAGAGCTGTTCCATTTGCTTTTGGGAAAGGTAATATTTTTCCGGCACATCTTCCATCAAGATATCCGACAATATACACCCGTTTCCTTGACTGGGGGACTCCGAAATCCTTGCTGTTAAGCACCTTCCATTCGACATGATACCCCAGTTCAGATAGCGTACTGAGGATGGTGTGAAACGTCCGGCCTTTGTCATGCGAAAGCAGACCGGGTACGTTTTCAAGGAGAAAATACGCAGGTCGTTTGTCTGCAACCAGCCTGGCAACTTCGAAGAAAAGGGTTCCTCTTGCATCGGCAAATCCTTCCCTTCGTCCAGCGATGGAGAATGCCTGGCAAGGAAATCCCGCGCATAAAAGATCAAAGTCCGGCATTCGTTCTGTTTCAATATTTCTTGCGTCATTGCAGAACCACTCTCCTTCCGTATCAAACAGCACCCGGTAGTTGTGGTCTGCATACGCATCCGCTTCACAGTGTCCGACACAGGTGAAGCCTCCTGCCCTTTGCAGCCCTTCTCGGAATCCTCCGATTCCACTGAAAAGGTCAAAAAATCGAATTGTTCCGGCTATCAGCCTCCCTTCGCTGCGAAAAAAACAGTGCAGATTTCTCTGCACCGTCTTAGTCTCTTGGTTTCTGTTATTGATGTCTATTCTTCTGCATCCTCTGGCTCTGTTGCTTCTGGTTCCGTCTCTTCGGTTTCCAGTTCCTCTTCGTCTACTTCTGCTGACTCTGTTTCCTCTGGCTCCTCAGTTTCCGTCTCTGTCGGCTCTTCTTCCGGTTCCGTCTCTTCGGCTTCCGATTCTGTCGGTTCTTCCTCTGCTTCGGCTTCTTTCAACTCCGGCTCTTCTTCCGGTTCGGATTCTGCAGGCTCAGCTTCTTCCGGTTCCGTAGCTCCTGCTGATTCCGCTTTCCATTTGGCTTCCTCTTTTTCAAGTGCCTCTTCGATTAGTCCGATCAGGAAGTCTTTCTGTTTCATGCCGTTCTTGGCGAGGACTGCTTTCAGTCTGGAAAATAACTCCTCGTCTACCTGTACTGCTACTGTTCTTAAATTTGCCATGTCCGTCTTTTCTCCTTTTCTTGTCATGTGTTCTTCGATTACCATTTCAAGGTATTTTGGTATGCTGATTCCTAACTCTTCGACCTCCAGTTTTAGCTTTTCATGCAGCTCTACCGGGATCTTTCCGCATATGTTTTTTATCTCCATGCGTTTGTTCTCCTTTCTTTTTTCTATACACAACATACCCTAAAACGTGGCAGAAAGCTATTCACAATACCCAACGAATATGAGGATTCCAAAAGCCCCCAAAAGATGCAGATCTAATAACATTCAATAGGCATCACCCCTTTCAAAGATCCGTGATTTATACTAATTTAACTGTCTGAATTTTGGCTATTTTATCACCGGGAAAGACTTGACTTTTTCAGAATGCCTCCTCAAGTCCGGAGAGAAAATCCAGCATCTGGGACGGAATTTCTTCCTTCTTTGAAACACTTTCCCCGGAGCCTGAAATGGAAGCACCTGCCAGTTCTTCCCGGATGGCCTGCCGGATGCTTTTCTCCAGCCGGTTGTTTTCCTGATCTTTTAAAATTACCTGAACCAGATAGCTGCTCTTCTGTCCATCCGGAACACTTTTCAGGATCTCCCATGCCCTTTTATGGTCTGGATTCTCCAGGTTCAGGCGGAACGAGAAAACGGGTCTCTTTACTTCGCGCACATCTGCCCCACAATCCGCTCATAGCCGGAAGCGTTGGCGTGTACGTCTGTCAGGTAAATCTGCCGACACAGCCCGTCCTGTGGTGTCACGTGCCGTTTCAGGATGCTGGCTCCGCCGCCCATGATCACGGACGGAATCGCCTTCAGATCGAACCCGGCTTCCATGATTGCAGACAGTATTTTCTCCGTATAAAGCCTTCCCTGCTGGGCAATGATTTCTTTTGCCGCCGGGTCCATGCTGCAGCTCTGGCCGTTCAGAACACGTTCGATCTGAATGTCCGTTATAGACAGTCCGGTATTTCTGCGTACCTGCTCGGTGATCTCATTCACACACCGGATCACACCAAGCTCCAGGCTGCGGCAGGTTGCGGCGTTTGGAACACTGTTGTCCAGCCGCATCAGATCTACGGTCCAGCCACCAATGTCTACGAGAAGAACAGAAGGCTCATCCCGAACACATTCCGGGTGGAGAGCCAAGGCAGAGTATCCCTGTGGGAACAGTTTTACATCCTGAATCCGTATCTCATAGCTTTCATCCTCGTACCGGAAACGCACAGGCTGCTCTTTCCGAAACAGATACTCCCGGAAGCCTTTTTTCTCCCTGCCAAAACTTGCCAAAGGAAGGCCGGCTGCCAGAACCACATCTGCTTTCCGTTCTCCCCGGCGGTAACGGATCTCCTGGGCAATGGCAGCCATTGTCAAAAGGTAATAATTGTCATTGGAAGTCTTACTTCTCACCAGTGTCTGCCGCCCAGTTCCGCACACATAAAATTTCCCATTGTACTGCAGGACATTCTGCATGGTATACGGCTCGTAATCATACCCGGTCAGTCCTGTCGGGAAACACACATGGGGAGTTTTGATAGCATAATATCCATGATCGATTCCTATAATGATAAGTCACCACATCCTTTCTGGTTTTTCTTGTTCTTTTCCAGCAGGTGGTCTTTTTGTCTGGAAAAAGAGAAAAAGGGCAGAACCCCGAAGAGTCCTGCCCGTAATAAAAAATACAGCTATGTACATTTTGTAAATAAATACGCATAGCTGTATTCAATCATTTTTATTTGTTAATCAACGCTGCAAATCGTTAAGGAAAGAATCGAAGATGGTGCAAACGAAAAAGCAGCATTGAGACTTTTCAGTAACTGCCCTTTCGTTTGCATCAATTTCGATTTTTCCTGGTTGAACAAAGTGCGTCCGGTTAGCTTCCATATATGGAGTTTTAATCTTCTTGCTTTTACTCAAAGTTTAACACAGAATGGTGTGAAATATATATTTCTTTGTTAGATGATATGATTTTTTGCATCACAAATAAGCCTCCATCGGAAGCTTCAAAATAAGTGTTCAGTTCATATACATCAGCAAAGCATATGTGGCTTCGGTGTGACATGGCATTGTCCAGGTGAGAGTGGAAGGATTTTTCCACCACAGGATGAGCACTTGCATATATCTTGGTTGTAAAGTAGCTGAATGATGGCAGGTGCATCCATATTTTTCAGTCTGGAAATGTATTTTTGGCATCCAAGGATATTTCTACACATAGTAATCTTTTTATTCTTATTTCTGGATGAAAGAAGACCATAGTGACGAATACGTACAAAACGCTTTGGAGGAACATGCATTAAGAATCTACGGATGAATTCCTCACCAGAGATTGTGAACTCTTTCCACTGCCCTAGTTTTTTGTAATCCTTAGCGGAAAATGTAACGGCAGATTCCGTCATACCTTTAATGCGGTAGTTGCTAATAGCAATCCGATGTGTATATTTTCCAAGATATCTGATAACAGATTCCGCACCGTCAAATGGTTTCTTGCAATAAGGCACCCATTCCTTAGTGTAGCAGATATTTAACAATTCCTTGAAAGTATAACTGTTTTTGTAAGGGGAAGCCGAACCGTAAAACTCCAGCTTACGATCTTCCCAGAGTTGCTTGAGTTCTGCCATGTACTTTCCACGAAACACTTTGGAGATAACCTTAATCGGTAGGAAGAAATCTTCCCCATTGTCTTTCCAATGATTTTTTACATCCAGTCCACCACCAAGAACAATGGCATGGATATGCGGATGAAAGTTCATTGCACTCCCCCAGGTATGAAGGATACAGATATAGCCGATATCAGCCCCAAGATACTTGCTGTCCGCAGCCAGTTGACTCAAAGTACCTGATGCAGCATGGTAAAGGGCTGTGTATAAAAGCTTCTGATTGCTGTAGATAACAGGATTGAGTTCTTCCGGAACGGTAAAAACCACATGGAAATAAGGTGCATCTAAGATATCCTCACGCCGTGCATCCACCCATTTTTCTTTTGGGAATTCCTGACACATAGGACAGCATCTGTCGCGGCAGGAATTATAGTGGATAGATATACAGCCACAATCCTCACATACACTTACATTTACGCCAAAGGCACCTGTTTTGCAATTCATGATGTGGTAAGCCGTTTTTCTTTGAGTGGCAGAAATATCATGTGAGGTTTCATAGGACGGATAAAAACGATGAAAAACGTCCTGGATAGTACAAGGACTGCTCATGATTCACCACCTTCCGGATCGTCGAACGGACTGCGAATCCCAAGGAGGGTCTTGTTGCTCACATGAAGGTAAACATCTGTAGAGCGAGGATCAACATGTCCAAGAAGTGACTGAATATATTTTATATCCGTACCACTTTCGAATAAATGGCTGGCAAAACTATGACGGCACGCATGAGAAGAAATGCGACGGGTAATACCGGCAAGTTTGGCACTTTTCTTAAAGAACTGGTTAACACTGGCTATATCCAGATATCCACCGGTCCAGGAGCTTGGAAAGAGGATATCTTTAGGACGGCCACATTTGTACCAATACTCTGTGAGAAGGTCAAGATTCTTTTGAGACAGAATCGTATACCTGTCAATTCTGCTTTTGGTTTCGCGAACATGAATCGTCATGTTGGTGCGGGAAATATCATCATAATGGAGATGAACGACCTCTGACACACGTAATCCGGAAGAATACATAGTTGCAATAATAGCTTTATGTTTCAGGTTCGGAGTGGCATCAATGATTGCATTTATTTCATTACGGGTCAGAACAGCCGGAAGATTTCGTTCTCTTTTCATAGCAGGAACAGTATCATCGTCCCAGACAACCTTCAGCACTTTTTTATAGAAGAACTTGATTGCAGACCGATAGTGATTGTGAGTTTCAGGAGACCTGCCTTCCAAACGTTTGGCAGTAAGAAAACTTTCCGCATCTTCAAGCGTAAGAGCAGAGACAGGTTTTCCAATCCAACGAAGGAAGTAACTGACATCAGAGCAATACAGTTGAATAGTTCTTTCTCGTAGGTTACGTTTTTCCGCTTCATTGCGGATAGATTCAAAAATATCTTGGTACATAAAAAACCTCCATGAATGATAAGTTGATGAGAAACACTATCGTTCACGGAGGAGGTCTGGGCAGAAACTTCTGCTTGAAACAGTCATTGGATAATGCTATTCTATTCATGGCGGTGATAGTGTCGATCCTGTTTGATTGTTGGTTGTGGTGACTTAACAATACTACTTTTAGGACTTGGCTACCACTGCCTTTTTATATAAAAATGAAAAACTGCGCCACAGCCCTGGCAGGCCATCGCGCAGCGATTTTGTTCAACTGGAAGTTGTAGTGTTGATTGTCTACAGTAATCTGCTTTCAAATGTATTCGTTTTAAATTATAGACACACTATACTTGTTGCAATCTTCTGCTGAAATACGCTGTCATGCTCCACAAATAACATAGTCGGCTTATACTCTAAAATCAATTCTTCAATTTGCATCCTTGTAATAACATCAATATAGTTTAAGGGTTCATCCCAAATATATAAATGTGCCTGTTCACAAAGACTTCTGGCTATCAGAACTTTTTTCTTCTGACCTTCACTAAAATTTTCAATATTTTTTTCAAACTGGCTTCGTTCAAATCCCATTTTGCGAAGTATTGCTTTCAGCAGACTTTCATCTACCGTATATTGCTCCGCATAAGCCGTAAGGCTTCCTTTCAAATCCGATGTATCCTGAGAAACATACGAAATTTTCAGGTTTGAATCAATATCCAGATTTCCTGAATATTGGATATTTTCTCCACAAATCAGCTTTAGTAGAGTAGATTTTCCACAACCGTTTTTTCCGGTTACAGCAATACGTTCACCCGGATGAAGCTGAAAATGAATATCACTGCATATTCCCACATCACCATGATATAAAGCAAGATGACTTGCTGTAATCAGCGTTCCTCTGCCATAAGAAAGCGGTGATATTTTCAACGAACTGGTTTGTTCAATATTTTTCAGCAGCCCTGATTTCATCTCTATCGCTGATTGCATTCGATTTTCCTGGCTCTTTGCCCGCTTCATCATTTTTGCTGCTTTATGTCCAACAAATCCTTTATCCAATTTAGAACCTGAGTTTCGTGTTCCATTTTTTGTTTTTTCCACTTTGTCAGACCAGTCCGCAGACCTTCTTGCAGCATCAGACAGCCGGATAATATCTTTTCGCAACTTCTCATTTTCGGCAAGTTCAAATTCATCCTGCATCCGTTTGTTGTCCCACCAAGTACTAAAATTCCCCTGTTGTACTTCAATATTATTCCGATTGATTGACAGTGTATGGTCGATACACTTATCAAGTAATTCTCGATCATGAGAAACAAGAATAAATCCTTTTTTCCTTTGCAGATATTCTCCTACCTTTTTTCTCGCTTCTGTATCCAAATGGTATAATGAACCCATAAATTAAGACAAAAAAATCATTGTTTCTAAGTTGGATTTCCCGTATGATTTTTATAACGAAAGGAGTCCAACTATGGCAAGACAACAACATTCACC
>NZ_JBQHUL010000055.1:0-14043 GCF_052065235.1 Blautia sp. HCP28S3_G10
TCATATATCCACACTTAGTGGGTAAACAAGGGAGAAAAGGATGGGAGTATCCCTTCCGAAATCCAACTTAATTTTTTTAAAAAAATGTCTTGACAAATGGGTTCACTTTAAGATTCAATAAATATTTGTCTGCTTTCCAATAAAAATATTGTTTTAAAGTTTTATTTATTGAAGAATATTCGTTTGTTCGTTTATATCCAGCTTTGATAGAGGCAATTGTTGTTTTCAGTTCATCAATAGTTTTGCATGAGCTGATTTGGTAATCAGGATTGAAATGCATAAATTGAAAAAGAGAAGTTTCATTGGCATTACATTCAGAATTAACTTTTGACGCATCATCTTGAATTAAAAATTCGATAATAAATGGTTCTAATGTATTTTCCTTAATTTTGTAAGGGCGGGCATATGTTGCAGAGTTTATTCTATTTGCTGTGTTATTGCCAAACCAATTTAAGTATATAGAATCAAGGGAAGACCATTTGTATGTTTTTTCCCATGTATCAGATTGTCGTTTTAAGGTAACCTCAATTGATGTGATAGTAGTATCCTGATTTTCACATTGAATGCAAAACATTAGTTTAAAGTAACATCCAGATTCATTAAATAATAATGAAAGAGGGTTATTTTCAAAAGGTATAATAGACAACTTTAATCTTTTTGTCTTTTTATAAAGCCACTGTAGGAGTGGTACACCTATTGAAATAGCAATTGCAATAATAGAAATAATCAATGAATATTTTTCGTAAGAACTCATTGCAGAATTCGTGGTGTTCTGAATGATAGTTGAAGCTAATATTTCTGATGACATTTTAATCCTCTCAAGATATTATTTGGATATTTACTTCTCCAAGCTAAGTATTCCTCTTCTGTAATTTCCTCGTTTCTGTATTTCTGGTACATATCTGCCCATTCACCAACTTGATCCAGCATATTTAATGAATCATGTCCTTTATCCTTGAACATCAATTGAGGCACCCCGGATTCATCTCTGTAGGCATGGAGTCCATACTGGTCTTCCAATGCGAAAAGAGAATGCATAACACTTATATAGGTATCAAAGTTAGGATTTGCCAGTGCGAACGGGCTGATTTTTAATGCATTGGCAATTTTTTCTAATTGATCCTGAGAAGCAGTGCGGTTCCCAAGTTCATAATTTCTTACAGCTGACTCACTTAGTCCTGCCTTTATGGCCAATTCTTTTTGGGTATATCCTTGTTCTAACCGATATTTCCTGATTTTATCTCCAACAGTCATAATTAATCGCTCCTTCACAGTTCTTGTCTCTTATTATAGCATGAACAGTTCAAAAATGAAATATAAAAATAAAGCGTTCAATATTGAAATTATTCTGTTGACATTTCGAAAATGAAATGTTATGATACAAGTGTACCGTTCAGAAATGAACTGATAGAATTTATAAAAAGGGAAAGGAGGAAGAAAATATGGCGAGCAAATTATTTATCTCAGCAAAAGAAGTTGCCCGGGAATTAGAAGTATCTGATTCCTTTGCTTATCGTCTGGTACGCAAGCTAAACGATGAACTGGAAAAACAGGGATTTGTGGTTGTTAAGGGTAAAATTAGCCGTAAATATTTTGAAGAACGTGTTTATGGTATGAGCGAAACAAAATAATGTGAGAGTTCAAGAAAGAAGGTGAAAATGAATGGCAGTTATTAAAAACAAAAAGACCAATACTTATGAAGTTCGCACCTATTATAAGGATTGGACAGGTGCCAGAAAGCAAAAGACAAAGAGGGGATTTAAGCGTAAATGTGATGCGCAAGACTGGGAGAGGGCTTTTAAATTAAAGGAAAATAGAAGTCTGGATATGACATTCGGAGATTTTGTAAATATTTATCTGAACGATATTAAACCCAGGATTAAATATAATACCTGGCTGACTAAAAAGCACATTGTTGATAAGAAGATTCTCCCGTATTTTACGGATAGAAAACTACAGGAGATCAAGACGGCAGATATCCGTCAGTGGCAAAACACGATTATGAATCATCGAGATGCCAATGGAAAGGGGTATTCGCAGGTATATCTTAAGACAATCCACAATCAAATGAGTGCGATTTTGAATCATGCGGTTAACTTTTATGATTTGAAAAGTAATGTTGCACGTAAGGCGGGATCTATGGGGAAAGAAAAATCCAAGGAAATGCTTTTCTGGACAAAAGAAGAGTATACACAGTTCATTGAGGCAGTTGCAGATAAGCCAATATCCTTTTACGCATTTGAAATTTTCTATTGGTGTGGATTGAGAATGGGGGAGCTTTTGGCCTTAACACCGGCAGATCTGGATTTCAGTTCCCATACTATACGCATCAATAAATCTTATCAGCGCTTAGAGGGAAAAGATGTCATAACAGATCCTAAAACACCGAAAAGTAATCGAATTATAGTGATGCCGGAATTTTTGAGTGAAGAGCTAGAAAGTTACTTAAGTATGCTGTATGGACTGAAGGAAACAGATCGAATCTTTCAGATTTCTAAAAGTTATCTCCATCATGAAATGGATCGGGGAGTAAAGCTGTCAGGTGTCAAACGAATCCGTATCCATGATCTCCGGCATTCTCACGTATCGCTGCTGATTAATATGGGATATTCTGCTGTGGCAATTGCAGAGAGAGTAGGGCATGAAAGTGTTGAGATTACATATCGATATGCACATTTATTTCCTACGATACAGAAAGATATGGCAGACAGGTTAAATGAGGAAAGAGAGGATTCATGGAATGAGTGAAAAAAATATGGATAAAAAGAATCGTTGGCGTAATGTAACAATTGCTTTTCGAATGTCTCCTGAAGAAAACGAAGAACTGGATAAAAGGGTGAAACTTTGTGGATATCAAACCAGACAAGAATACATCATTGAAAGCGTTTTATATCAAAAGATCACAGCTGTTGGTAATCCATTGATGCTGGTGCAGTTCCGAAAACAGCTCCGGGAGATTGAGACAGAATTAAAATGTCTGAACACATTGAATGATGCTGGAGAAGAATTATTTACTCCAATCAGAACCATGTTGGAAATTTTGAATGGATTTGCGGAAAGGAGAAATACAGATGAAAACAAAAAAGATGGTCAACAAAGTTTATGAAATCTTGAATCGCTCTAAGAAGTTAGAAATTGCCTCTATCCTTGTGGATTTTGAATCAGAACATGTGGTGTTGATTGAATTGATGGATGGAAGTAGGTTTGAGATTATAGTGATTCCAACAAGACGGTTTGTTTGAGAGGTGGAGAAATGAGAGCTGGAAAAAAGAAAAAGCCCAGACAAAATATCTGAGCAAGTTCTCTGATAATCAGATTTACTGATATACCATCTTCGCAGATTAAGTATATCACGGATTGTAAGATACGACAATTCCCAATTATCTGTTCATCAGAGACTTGCCCGGGAGGACAGGAGGTGAAAGAGATAGAATTGAGAACGATAGAAAATAAGCAGACAGAATTGAAAAGATTAGTGCCGGAACTGAAGTTGATTAACATGGAAACTGTGGAAGTGGAACAGATTGAATGGCTGTTGTATCCGTTTATACCTTTTGGGAAAGTCACGATCATACAAGGGGATCCGGGAGAAGGAAAAACAACGATGGTTCTTCAGATCATTGCTAAACTGACCAGAGGAGAACCAATCTTGTTGAAGCAGCAATCCCAAAAAGAAGCGCAGAAAGATAGCAAAGAAAATCTGAAACAGAAAGTGCTATCGCAAGATAACCCTATACAGCCTGTCAATGTCATTTATCAGACGGCAGAGGATGGATTGGGGGATACGATAAAACCTCGTCTGCTTGCGGCTGGGGCAGATTGTTCCAGAGTGCAGGTCATCGATGATCGAGAACAGCCATTGACGATGTTAGATGTCCGGCTTGAGGAAGCAATCATGCAAACGAAAGCAAGAATGGTGGTGCTGGATCCTATACAGGGATTCCTAGGAACAGATGTGGATATGCATCGGGCCAATGAAATCCGTCCGTTGATGAAGCGGGTGGCAGTCCTTGCGGAGAAATATCATTGTGCGATCATTCTGATCGGGCATATGAATAAAAACAGCAATGGTAAATCTTCTTATCGTGGCCTTGGATCCATTGATTTTCAAGCTGCGGCAAGAAGTGTCCTGATTGTGGGCAGGCTGAAGGACGAACCGGAGACAAGGGTAATGTGTCATGTGAAAAGTTCCCTTGCACCGGAAGGAAAATCCGTCGCATTCCGATTAGACAAAGAAACAGGATTTCAGTGGATTGGAGAGTATGATATCAGTGCAGATGACCTTTTGAGTGGAGATGCAAGAGGACAAAAAAGTCGAATAGCGAAGGAATTTCTGTTGGATATTTTGGCTGATGGCGGTATGGCACAGAAAAAGATCGAGGAAGAAGCGAGCAAACAGGGAATCAAGAAGAAAACTCTGCGGAATGCAAAACAGGAACTGGAAATCGATTCGATCAAACGGGGAAACCAATGGTTTTGGATATTATCAGAATAAAGGAAGATGGCAAGGTGACCATTTCTTGAGAATAGGGCATCTTGCCACCTTGAAAGGAGAAGTGTATGGGAATAAAGAATGTACAGATTCCATTTACATTATTTCGTCAGCTTGTCTCGTATCATTTGCTGGATGATTACAGTTGTTCAGATGAGATATGTAAGGGACTTGAAGAAAAGATGGATCATTTGGTCAATAGACAATTGTATACGCAGTCGAAAACAGCAGCGACTGAAGAAGAGCGGGAAAAGGCCAGAAAGGAGTATCTGGATAAGAAAGGAATACAGGAGAACTTTCGTTGGTAGTGATTCTTCCTGTTTGAGTTATAACAGGAGCGTGGCACGCACCTGTAAATCACGGACAAAGAGAAGAATCAGATGATGCAGACGGAAGGAGATCGCTGAACGGAAACAGCCCCGCAGGGCGCAAGGGTACTTTTGATGGACGAAGGCTGTCAAAAGTGCTTTTGCGTTACTTTCGACGAAAGTAACAAAGCTTATGCGCCGTATCCGGCGCTGAATACTACCCCAAGAGGGAGAAAGGAGAGTTATTGAAGAGAACGATTAGTTTTATGACAGGTAAAGGTTCTGTTAACCACAACAGTAGAAAATTTCATGCAAAGAATACAGATCCGAAACGGAGTCACTGGAATGTAGAATACTGTAATCAGGATATCCGGGAAGTATACCATGAATTATTTGATGAGGCACTTGAACGATATAATTCCAAACAGGCCAGAAAAGACCGGAAGATTGAAGATTATTATGAGAAGATCCGTTCTGGAAAGCAGGAAAAGCCATTCCATGAGATTATCCTGCAGATCGGGGATAAAGACAATATGAGAGCGACAACAAAAGAGGGACAGATGGCAGCGAAGATACTAGACGAATATATGAAGAATTTTCAACGGAGAAATCCTACCTTAAGAGTGTTTTCTGCTCATCTTCATATGGATGAGGCCACACCGCACTTACATATAGATTTTGTGCCATATACAACAGGAAGTAAGCGTGGTCTGGATACAAGGGTATCTTTGAAACAGGCATTGTCAGCGCTTGGTTTCAAAGGCGGCACGAGAATGGAGACAGAATTAAATCAGTGGGTGGCGGCTGAAAAGCAGCAGCTTGCTTCAATTATGTTGGA
This sequence comes from Blautia sp. HCP28S3_G10, assembly GCF_052065235.1. NCBI lineage: Bacteria > Bacillati > Bacillota > Clostridia > Lachnospirales > Lachnospiraceae > Blautia > Blautia sp. HCP28S3_G10. The sequence goes on from NZ_JBQHUL010000055.1 coordinate 5,639, forward strand.
GCATGGGATTGAATGGGAGCAGAAAGGAACCCATGAAAAACATTTGTCGTTGCTGGATTTTGAAAAGCAGGAACGTATAAAGGAAGTGGCAGCACTTGAAGAGCAGAAAGCGGGCTTGGAGGAGCATAATGCCACTATGCAGGAGGTCAATAAAAAATGGCTTAACCAGTTGGAAAATATTGAACGGGAAATATCCTATGCACATGAAAATCGGGCAGAGGCTGATAAGCAGGCAGATCAGGCTAAGAAAAAGGTAGCTCAATACGAGAAAAAGCTGACAGAGATTGCGCCTATGGTAAAAGAGATGGAACGATTTGCAGAGAAATATTCTGCCGATCCAGAGGAGGTGTTGCCGGAGGCTGGAACGTTGGAAACGGGAAAATCCTACCGGGAGAAAAAGGCGAAGCCTCTGATTGAAAAGATCATGACGGTACTGCGGTCAGTCTACCGGGCTTACCTCGATCTTTCCAGAAGATTTAACGATATGCAAAGGTCATACGAGAGGGCGTGGAGTAAGGTTAATTCTCTTACAGATCGTGTAGAGGAACTTTGGAATGAGAATAGAGCGCTGAAGGAAAGACTGGGAGATTTTAGCCGAGTAGAGCGGGCGTTAGGACGGGATATGATTGAGAATATTGTTCAGAAGGAGAAAATGATAGAGCTGGCGGAGAAGGAACAGAAACGGGCGAAAAGACGTAAAATGGACAGAGGGGAAAGGTAAACAACAGGGGGCAAGCAGCTCCCTGTTTGCTATATAAATCTTTATGGAAGGTCATATGTATCATCATGGAAGGACGCCATTTTGCTGTCCCAAACAGCTTCTTCTATAACTTGGAGACACTCGTCAGTATGTTTTTTGATATCCTGTCCCCAGAAATGAATAACAGTGTATCCGAGAAAAAGTAATTTTTTGTCGTTCTCCCAGTCACGGTTACGATTACGCTCGATTTTTTTGATCCAATAATCTGGATTATGTCCTTTTTCAAGCCTTAGTTTCAAATATTCCCAGTCCTTGCCGTGGAAAAATTCACTGTCACAAAAAATAGCAATTTTGTATTTGGTAAGTACAATATCGGGAGATCCGGGAAGTGCTTTGTAATTCTTGCGGTACCGATATCCTTTGTGCCATAGAGCCTTGCGTAGTTGCAGTTCAATAGATGTATCTTTGCTATGGATTTTACTCATGTTTTTGGATACAGTGGCGGCATCTCGTGACATATAGATATCCCCTTTCTCCTGATGGAAATTTTACTGATTCTATTTTAACAGTCTTGAAAATTATCGACAAGTACCATGTGGTGGAGATGGTGAATTATTTCGTTGACGGTATAAACGGGATGATTTATACTGGTAAGGTAAAAGTTGATGTGTAAAAGAGGTACCCGAAATGACGATTTCCGAGCAAATTAAGGTGTTATGTGTACGGTCAGATATTAGCGTAGCGGAACTGGCACGCCGGATAGGCACATCACCACAAAATTTAAGTGGAAAAATGAAAAGAGAAAGTTTTACGATAGCAGAGCTGGAAGATATTGCACAGGCTGTAAACAGCTCTTTTGAAAGGAATTTTATATTAGAAAACGGAGAGAAGATTTAATGGGAAATTTAATAGAATATGGTGCTGAAAATGAATATGCCGATAATCGGGATGTTATTTCTTTGTTTTCTGGGGCAATGGGATTAGATATAGGTCTGGAAAAGGCAGGGCTTAACGTTGTAATCGGACAGGATTTTGACGAATCATGTGTGAAGACAATGCAGGCTAATGGTCATAATGTATTAGGTGGAGATATTCGTCAAATAGATCCACGTAAACTCTTGGAATTGACAGGGCTTTCTATCGGAGAGCCTTTCCTGATTTGTGGAGGGCCACCGTGCCAACCGTTTTCAACCGCAGGAAAGCGTTTAGGGATTAATGATCCCAGAGGTAGTTTGTTTATGGATTTTATTCGGATGATTGACTATATCCGTCCACGCTTTTTTGTCATGGAAAATGTAAAAGGAATTATGTCAGCTCCTTTGAAGCATGTTCCTTTAGCAGAAAGAGACGAGAATGATCCTGATCAGAGATTAGGAACTGTTCTGGATGTTATTTTAGCTGAATTTGATAAATTAGGCTATAAAACTGTATACGGTGTTTTGGATGCAGTGAATTATGGAGTCCCTCAATTCCGTGAAAGATTTGTTTTGATTGGGAGTAGAGATAATGAAGATATTTTTCTTCCGCTCCCGACACATTTTCAAATGCATCAGGATAAATCTTATCAGTGGAAAACCGTAAGGAATGCGATTGCAGATCTGGAATTTGACAAAGGCGAGTGTGCTACGTTAAGTGAAGAGCGCTTGAAATTTCTTAAGATGATTCCTGAGGGTGGAAACTGGCGTGACCTGCCGGAGAATATTATACCGATTGCTATGGGCGGCGCATACAAATCCGGTGGAGGAAAGGTTGGGTTTTACAGAAGACTTTCTTATGATCAACCATCACCGACGGTGGTTACATCCCCGGTTCAGAAAGCAACAATGATGTGCCATCCTACACAGGATCGCCCGCTAAGTATAAAGGAATATGCCCGGATTCAGCAGTTCCCGGACGATTGGATTTTTACCGGAACGACGGCTGCGAAATATCGTCAGATTGGAAATGCAGTGCCTGTCGGACTTGCAGAAGCAATCGGAAAGGCGGTTTGTGCAGTTGCAGACGGGAACGCAGTTGTAGAGACAAAACGTTTCAGGGGGACAAACGTACATAATAAGATAAGAAACGCAATAGAATTGGGAGGAAATCTGTATGCCGTTAAATAATTCATATGATGAACAAGAAGTCGTAAAAGCGGTAGCGACAGCTCTTGAGACTTTTTATGCTAACTTGATTGAAAAAATTGATGGACTGAATATCAAAAAAGTAATGAAACGTAAAAATCCATATCTGTACCGTGCAAAAGCTATGCAGAGCGCTTCAGAGATTGTGGAGTCTGTGCTGACCGCATTTGTAAGTTCAAGTGAAGAAACAATATTTGGAAATTGCTTTTTTGAACCGATAGCAATAGCTGCCAGTGGTGGCAATAAAGCACTGGCAGAGGGAATTGATATTATGATTCAGGATAATACAACAAATACAATCTCGGCTATTGCAGTTAAGAGCGGCCCGGCAGTTTTCAATGCGGACAGTAAGAAACGACAGGAACAGAACTTTATGGTGGCGTCAAAGCTGGCACAGCAAGTGAAAGCACGTTATGAAGCATATATCGGATATTGCTATGGGAAGAAGAAAGATTCCGGCAGAGGAAAGCCGAAAATGTATCAGGAATTGGCAGGAAAACGGTTTTGGACTGAACTAACTGGGGATGAGGATTTCTATATTAAGATTATCGGATATATGGGAACTATGCCGGAGAAGTATGTGGCGGACTATAAAGAAAGCTATAATAAGGCAGCAAATAGACTTGTGAGAGAATTTTCTAACAGTTTTTGTAAAGAAGATGGAAGTATTGATTGGGAAAAACTGGTAGAATTTAATTCGGGAGATTGATATTTAGAAATCGATAAGGGGTTTAAAGGGAAATTATCATTAGTAACAAAGCGGAGGTAAAATATGGGATTTTGGCAGATTACAATAGGTGATATAATAGGTTATATTCTAATTCTATCTGGGCTTGCGATAACAATTAGCATTCAACTAAAGATATCGTCACATCATAATACAAAGGATGTAAATAAAATAAATCAGTCAAATAGCTCAGTGGGTGGAGATCAGGTAGGTAGAGATAAAAAATGTTAGAAGATGTCAATCAATCTAAAAGTACAGTTTATGGAGATCAGGTTGCAGGTGATAAGACTACGATTCATCAAACGGTCGAAGTGAAAAAAGAGCTTGCACCGGCAATTAATATTATAGAAAATGCTAATGTATCCTTGGATGATTTTATTGATATTGATGCAGATGATAATAATACAGTATTGATAAAAAAATTAAAGGATGGAGGCTTTAATTCTGTTGCAAGAAATAATGCAAAGATACAAAAATTACGTACTGTTTCTACGATTTTTACAATGGAAAAAAATGAAAATGGAAAGAAGATTTTGACAGATATCTATTGTAACCTTATAAGTGTGATTAACACCAAATATATTGTTTCTTTGAATGAGGGGGAAACCCTTAGAACAAGTTTTAAAGAAATATTTAATGATTTATCTGATGTTGTAAACAAATATAAAGATTTAGTAGCAATTGATGAAGCGTTTCTGGAAGGCTTGTTATATGTAGCAACGTCAAATTGTGCATTGCGGTGGTTGATCGAGGAGGAAACCGATGAAAACTCAGATAATAGTAAATAGAATAAATGATTGGTTTCGAATTGATGATTTAGAACTGAATATTTACATGCTTTCGATGCGAATTTTGTTAAAATTAACAACAAGAAGACATGCAGGTTTGGCTTATGATCGAGTAAATTTAGCAATGGGAATATTAAATAGAACAAGTATAGAAGCAATAGAAACACTGGATAAAGCAATTGTTTTGTTAGTATCTCGGAAGCTAATAGTTTTTGACAATTCTCAAAAAAACGGTGTAAGAAAAATATTTATAACGGATTTGGGATTAGAGACGGTGAATAAATACAGGGAGTTAATGGAGAATGTGGATTAATTCATTAAAGGTCACGGGAGAATGCTATTTAGAATATAAATTTGGCGCAACTAATATATTGTTGGGGGAAAATGGAACAGGTAAATCTACATTTGTAAAATTATTGTTATACATATTAGGTGTAGATATACCGGATTTTATAGATGAAATTACAAAATATCGTTTATGTGATTGGGCGTGTGCGGAGATAACAACAAAGTCAAAGAATCAATTTAAAATTATGCGTAAATTACCATATGCAGATATGATAATGGTAACACCTTATGAAAATGGGATGCCTAATGACAATGATATTCTTATTTTAAACAAGGAAGAATATTCTAATTTTCTGCTAGATGAAGAGCAATATTCTAAAGAAAAAATTTCTTATGGAAATGGTCAACAAGCTTCATTTAGGTATAGATTTATTTTAAGGACAGCCGTGGTAGACCAGACAACTCCACATGGGAAAATTCTAGCAAGTCTGGGGGGAAGCGGAAATGATTATATTTCAAACCAAGGGTTAATTAATAAGACAATAATTGAAGAAATATTAAAAAGAAATAATAGTGAAGAAAAAAGAATACGATTAGAATTGAAAAGTAAAGAGAGAGAACGTACTTCAATAAGGGCAAAAGAGTCCTTATATAAAGACTTGCTAGCTGAATATAGTAATGCAGATGAAAAGTATCCTAGACGGATAGACGCAGTTGATAAAGAGATGAATCAGATATTGCATGAAAAAGATAATTTATCAACAGAACAATACCGTACTCTTATCAAGTTAGAGCATATTAGCGATAAAAACAGTGAAAAAGAAATAATTGCAATGCGATCGGAAGTAAATAAATTGAAAGAAGAGCAGGCGAAAGCTAAGCTGGAAATGCTTGATATTGAGGATGTATTAAAAAAACTATATATAGAATTAAAAAATTTAAAAGGTAATATTGCGGCAACATCTGTGTTAAAAGATATACCTGTAACGATTTGTCCGGTTTGTTTGAGTGAACTAAATCAAGAAGAAATAGACACAGGTTTATGCCATAATTGTAAAGAACATTCTAAAGAAGATGTGCTAGAAAGTGCGGCAATTTACAAGAAGATGATTGAGGATTCGATAAGAGAAGCTCAAAGTTTAATTGAGGAAAATCAAAATCTCTTGAAACAAATTAATGGTGAAATAAAAGAAAAGACAAAAAAACTTGATAAAATGCAAGAAAGATACCTTAACAAATTGGAAGGGATAAAAGAACCATTAGAAAGTTTGATTCAAGAAATCAAAGAAAAAATTGATGCTGCAACGAGTAGATATTATCGACTCAGTGAGTTGAGAAAAAATTTAGTAGAGAAAAATCGTTTGACTTCTGAAAAAGATAGATTGACAGCAGAAATAAAGAATTTGCATGAAGAATTGGACGAAGCAAGTAAGAAGAGTTCAAATGATATCTTGATATTTGAAAAATGGAAAATGTTATATGAGGAGATTTTTAAAAATATTTTCTCACAGACTTGTAGTGTATCAATTTCATCAGAAGACTATATGCCAATAATAAATGATAATACAATGAACAGGATATCTTCTGAGAGTATGAAACTAGTCGCAAGACTTTCTTATGTTTTGTCATTATATAAATTGCAATCCTCTTTAGAAAATGAGGTAGTAAATTCTGTAGGAATGGTAATTTTTGACTCTCCAAAGGATAAAGATCTTGATAATGATAAGTATCGAAATTTCCTAAAAATAGTGGCCGATAATACAGAGGGTCAAGTATTTTTGACGGGAAGTGTTATGGAGAAGGAGATTTATGAAGAAGAATTTCCTAAAGAGTGCTTTTTTACTTATTTAACAGAAGATAGTCGTCTCTTGAAAAGTAAAGCCGATACTAATAATTAGATGTCAAAATATAATTTTGATAACAATTTAACGATAACAAATTGATAACATTAGCAGAAACAGACCATAGAGATACGACAGTTGGAAACAAATAAAATCAAATAGAACCAAATCTCCTATACAAAACTATATAGAACTAAATTCGATTTTGCAAGTTCGAATAATTAACAAATTCGTAGAATACTCGGGATTTGTTCTATCTTCGTCATGCGGACATAATGTTGAAATTTATGTATGGTAGTTACTTTTAGAGAAGAATTAGTTTTTTAATTAAATGTAAAATTTATGATGAAAGAAATACTTAAGATATTATCATTTCAAACTGCAATGGCTATGCAGAATGAAAGAGAAAAATACAATCGGACAAAATGGATCTATGTTCCGGATTTTTATACGGAATATAGATATATTCTGGGAACGGTGGGGAATAATCCACTTATTACTATTGGAATCAATCCATCGACTGCAGAACCGGAAAAGATGGATAACACAATGAAATCAGTCGAAAGGATAGCAATGGGGAACGGATTTGACTCATTTATTATGTTTAATGTCTATGCACAGCGAGCGACAGATCCAAATCAAATGAATAAAGAAATAAATCCGATGCTTCACAAAGAGAACATGCAGGCCTTTCAATGGATATTGGAAAACAGTGGTAAAAACCCGATAATCTGGGCAGCCTGGGGAACAAATATAGAAAGAAGAAAATATTTAAAGGAATGTCTTAGAGAAATGATTAGTATTTCTAATCGGTATAATGCTGTTTGGTGTAAGGTTGGAAAGTGTTCTGTAAAGGGACATCCTCATCATCCGTTATATTTGAAAAAAGATTCCAGGATAGAAGTGTTTGATGTCAAAACATATTTGACTTCATTATGAGGAAAAGAGTTTTGAAATCCTTAAATGAAAGAGTGTGTTCCAAAAGTGGATAATGATGGCAGGAGTGATCGATTTTGTAGGTATTCCACTCATATTCTACCAATAAGGGATTCGTTTTATTCTGAAAAAAAGTATCATTATATCATCAAATGAATGGAGGAATAGAAATGAATCAATTAGTTATAGGAAAATACATTTCCTTAAAGAGAAAACAGAAAAACATGACTCAGGAACAGTTGGCAGAAAAGCTAGGCGTTTCAAACAAAACTATTTCAAAATGGGAAACTGGAAAATGCATGCCTGATTATTCTATTGTTAAGAATCTATGTGATGAGTTGGAAATTACAGTTGCAGAATTGTTTGATGGTGAAACTTCAGGAGAAAAAAGTGTTCGCATTTATGATGAAGAACAGTTTTTAGATTTACTTAGAAGAACACAGGAATTAGAAAAACAAAAGAACACTTTGTACGGAGTTGTGTTAATTGTTATGGGCATAGCTATGCAAGCTCTTTCTTATGCAGTTGGCGGCTCTGATATGAAAGATTTTATTTCAGGAATACTCTTAGGAATGTCAATTGCGGTGATGTTGATAGGTGTTTATGTGGTTGGAAAGTCTTTATCGGGAAAGTAATTTATAGCTTTTAGAGTGCAATAATGTAAAAATTCAAATGATATTGAAGAAGACCAATCAATTACTATTAGTGACAATAAAATGACAATAAGATTCTATAGCATCAGAGACAATACATACAAAACAGTTCAATAACGAACTGATTTGAGACTGAAACATGGGATATGTACTATGAATCAAGTAGAACTTTGCGAATTCGAATAATTTTCAAAAGCTCGCAAAGCCTAGTAAAATGGGCATTTGCGAGCTTGTTTTTTGTAACCGCCAAATAATGATGCGGTCAGATATAAAATTACTCCAGCCCTTTGCGAGTTGGAGTAATTCACTATAATTCACATGCGATTTTTGATAGATTGGAGTTTTTCAC
>NZ_JBQHUL010000056.1:0-13047 GCF_052065235.1 Blautia sp. HCP28S3_G10
TGTGAATGATCTTTCAACATGACAGAACCTCCTTCCTCATGATTCTATTATAACAGGGCCACTAAAAAAAGCCCAATTCTTTTTTGGAATCAGACTTTTTCAGTGCCCTTTGTTTATACGGGTTTGCACCGATTTTGGAGAGGGAAAAGGACCTCAAATTATGATACGATAATGTCGAAGTACATTTTGCCAGATTCCTTGTCATAAACGATCCGGTCAAGAATTGTACGTATCAGGTTTCCTTTTTCCTCGTACCCAACATCAGGATTTTTCAGGATATCATTCACTGATTTTATCTCCTGAAGAACATCTTCTTTGTTCAGTTCTTTTTCTTTTTGCATCTGCAAAAGATTTTCAAGTTCATTTTCCAGCTGAAGCCGGTTGCTGATCAGCCGGTCTTTGTTGACTTTATATTCTTCTAGTGTATCAATTCCGCTTTCATATGCATCATGGATCCTGTTTTCCCTGGTGGAAAGTTTGGCCAGTTCCCGCTGAAGCTGCTCAATGGCAGCAGTATTATCCTTATCAGCAGGCTGTTCTTTGCGTACATATGTAAAATCAGCACCGGCAAGAACCTGATCAAAGTATGTGATCACAGCTTCTTCTGCCTTCTTTACAGAAAGGGCTACAGAAATCTTGTGGAATCCTTTGGCATATTTCCAGCACTGGAAGTACGGGCATTTATCGTTACCTGTGTAGGAGAGAGTAGCACCGCATACAGAACATTTCAGAAGCCCGGACAGCCAGTGTTTACAGGTTGATACATTTCTGGCTTTTACAGGGCGCTTCCTGGAAGCAATCAGCTTCTGTCGTTCCTGGAAACGGTCTTTGGACAGGCGGACTTCATGAGCACCGTCAAATTCCACACCATTCCAGGACACAATTCCACAGTAAAAAGGATTTTGCAGGATCCGGTCAATGGTCCTTCGTTCAAAACGGTTTCCGCGTTTTGTGCGATATCCCAGATCGTTGCACAGTCTTGCTATGGCTGTTTCATCTATATTCTGATTGTCGTACAGGTCCATGATATAAGACACCATGGCATACTCAGCTTCGTTGATCTGGAAGGGTTTTCCGTGGCCTACAGCCTCGTATCCAAGGCATGGAGTAGTCTGGTAGCCGTGCTGCAGAGCTTTTTCTTTCATCCCCCTCAGAACTTCGCTGGAGAGACGGATAGAGTAGTATTCGTCCATCCATTCAATGATACGCTCGATCAGGGAGCCAAAAGGACCGTCTATAAGCGGCTCAGAAACGCTGATAACGTCCACATTGTCTTTCTTGAGCATACTCTTGTATACAATGGATTCCTCCTGATTACGGGCAAATCTGGAGTATTTCCAGACCAGTATCACATCAATCGGATGCGACGGCTGTTTGGCAATGCCAATCATACGCTGAAACTCAGGACGCTTTTGCACGTGGCGGCCGGACACACTTTCAGAAAAGATAAAATCATTGGAGATAATTATACCATTCTTTTTAGCATAATCCAGCAGCAGACGCTTCTGAGCATCAGGAGAAAGTTCTGCCTGATCCTCTGTCGAGACTCGGATATATAAAGCTCCAATACGATCACTCATAATATCACCTCGGTTTTATAAAATATGTTAAATTGGGTACAAAAATAACAGCCACACAAACGTTCTGGTTGTGCGCCTGCTCCGAAGATGATACAATATTCTTGCTTGAATAGTGTCTCTTCGGAGATATGGACCGGTTCCTGTTGGCGCAGGGACCGGATTTTTTATATAAAATTAATTATCAGTGTTGTCTGAAGGACGATTACTAAGAAGATCAATTAAATCGTCAGGAGCATCAATTAACTTAACTCCTGGTAATCCGCTTTGAATACGGGAAATAAATGGATATTCTTTACCATCTATAATCATACAATCAGGTTGGTCTTTATATAGTGTCAAGTTGAGTGTTTCACTTAAAATATCCACATCTTTTTCATATAAAGTTAGATGACGATTAAGTTCTTCGCGTAATGCCCGATCAATGATTTTAAAAGGCTCCTTGTAAGATAGAAGTGAGAGTGTATTTAATAAAAGCGGTAATCCTTGAGTTTCTGTAAGCTCATAAATATCTTCTACAAAAGGAAGTAACGTGTCTGGCTGTTGAAGTTTTACGGTTGCCTTTGGAATATAATTATATACTCGGCCTCTATGTGCTGATAAATTACGATATTCAATACAAATAAACAAAGTATTCAACATAAGAGAAACAAGAGATTTACCATATATATCCAAATCATGGGCATCGTATAATTTTTCGGCAAGGGCAAGTTGTTCTTCTGGTTTAAACAAATTTATAAAATTGACGATAGTACTAAAATATATACTTTTAAAGAGAATCCAAGGAGGAACTGCACCATATTTCTGGGAATAATGTGCAATAGGATCCTTATCAGTGTCTAGTGCTTCTTTTAATTTGTCAAGAATAGCAGGAAGAGAAAAGCGCTTCTTGCGTTTCTTTTTATTGACATAGTTACGGAATTGAAGATAATCATCTGGATTTGTTCCGTATTTTCTTGCAATGATATCAGCAGCGGCTTCTTTAACATGTTCTTCCAAGTCAAGCATAGATGCCATAACTGCATTTCGAAGATTTTTATCCAGTATGTATAAAGACAAAACTTGTTCGAAAATAATGCCGGAACGATATGTTTTTTTACCTTCATCAGATACAATGGTGTAGGGGGCACGATAACTTTTGATTAAATTTGAATATCCATAAAGCTCAAGTTCGGCTTTGGCAAAAGCTGGCTCAGCGATAATTAAACCTTGCCGTTTTAATTTTTCAATTTGTTCTTCTGCTGTTGCATAAAGAATCTTTTGTTTTTCCATAAGATGTGAAAACACAAAAATGCAGCATAAGCGATCCGGAAAGTGGATGGTTTCGAAAGGGTGAACATAAACACGTTTTTGCATATGCTGTAGAAACTGCCTGTGATAAACATGGCTGGATCCTTGGATATACAGTACAGCCTGGTAATGAGCATGACAGTCGTACTTTTAAGGCATTATACGATAAGATATCTAAACTGAATCCACAGATGGTAGTTGCAGATGCAGGATATAAAACTCCGGCAATCGCCCATCAGCTATTGAAAGATGGAATTCAACCACTTTTTCCGTATACCCGTCCCAAGACCAAAGAAGGCTTTTTCGGAAAACACGAATTCGCATATGATGAATACTATGATTGTTATATATGTCCGGGAGCACATATATTGACATACAGTACAACAAACAGAAGTAGATATAAAGAGTATAAAAGCTGCGGTGAACATTGTGCTGAATGCCAATATCTTTCAAAATGCACAGAAAGTAAGGATCATATAAAACTGATCACACGTCATGTATGGGAAGAATATATGGAAGTGGCAGAAGACATTCGGCACACGATAGGAAACAGACAGATCTATCAGTTAAGAAAAGAAACCATAGAGAGGATATTCGGTACAGCGAAAGAACAACATGGATTTCGATATACGCAGTATGTAGGAAAGGCGCGGATGGAAATGAAAGCCGGGCTTACCTTCGCATGCATAAATCTGAAAAAACTGGCAAAAATTCTGGAAAAACGAGGCTGGAATACAGCCAGATTTTTGTTGATTTTGAAAAAAATAAAAAGAAAAGAAGTTTTAAACGAAAAATGGTGCTGGGCATAACACCCAACACCAAGTTTGTATACAGTCTGAAACTCCCCGGCTCATTCCGGGGAGTTTGTTTATGCAACATATTTTTTTAATTTTCGTGATAATACATACGCAAAGGCAATTTTAACAAGATCCGGAATAATAAACGGAATTACGCACCAGCCCAAAACTGCTGCCAGTCCTACTGCTCCGTTTGCCCTGCTGTAAACAATCATAAACCAGGCAGTTCCAAATGCATAACATACAATCAGACCAACAATCATGGATATAACCTGTATCACTGATCTTTTTCCGGGAATTTTTTCCATCAGCCACATTACAAGAGCTGAAAAAAGAAATCCAATAATATATCCTCCTGTTGTCCCAGCAAGGATTCCGACACCTCCTGTAAATCCTGAAAATACAGGAACTCCTATTGCACCAAGAATAATGTAAACCAGAACTGCAAGAGTTCCTCTTTTCCCTCCAAGAATTCCAACTGCAATAAACACTCCAAAAGTCTGCAGTGTAAACGGTACTGTTGTCGGGATAGATATCCATGAACAGATAGCCATGATCACGGCAAATACTGCAATATAAACAATATCATATGTCTTGCTTCTTGTTGCTGTCACTGTACTCATCTTTCTCCTCCTTACAGCTGTGCCTGTCGTTTGAACGATAATTTTGAATACTTTTATTTTCATGCACTACTGTTTTATGGGATACAATTTACCACAGCAGTTTCAAATTGTCAACCTTCAACATGTTTATGGTTTACATTTCGTTTTTCTGATGAACATATACCTCCATCTGATTATACGGAATACTGATTCCGCTGGCATCAAATCTTTCTTTTATTTTTTCATTCAGCCTCCATCTGGTTGACCAGTACTTTTCTGTTGCAACCCACACACGGAGTCCCATAATTACTGCACTGTCCCCAAGTTCATCCACAAAAACAACCATCTCTCCCGCATCGCTTTTTGTATCCGAATCCTCTTTCAGAATATCTTCCAGAATTCTTTTCGCCCTGTGTATATCTGACTCATATGAAATTCCGACTTTGATCTCCAGTTTACGGTTTTCTTTCGCTGTAACATTAATTATCGTACTGTTTGACAAAGTTCCATTGGGAACTACTATTTTTTTGTTATCAATGCTCAGAAGTGTTGTATAACAGATTTCGATTTTGGCAACAGTTCCTTCGCATCCATTAGACTGATCCTGTATAATATAATCTCCAACCACAAATGGTTTAAAAAGAAGCAGAAGCACGCCGCCTGCAAGATTGGCAAGTCCCCCCTGTAATGCAAGCCCTACTGTCACACCGGCAGTACCGAGAAGGGCCGCCACTGAGGACTCTTTCACACCAAGACTTATCGCAATATTAAAAATCAGCAGAAGATACAGGACTGCTTTCCCCAGAGATCCTGCAAATTGAGCCACACCTGCATCCACATTTGCACGCTCCAGTGATCTTTTCATAATCTTCAGAAGCCACTGTATTACCTTTCTTCCAACAAAGAAAACAATTACTGCCATTACGACCTTAAGACAGAAACCTGTGACAGCCGGAATCTGATTTGAAAGGTACTGTTTAAAATCCAGAATATTTTCAAGATTTTCCTGTATTCCATCTATTCCCATGCTTTCGAGGCTCTGGTCAACCTTATCAACTGTCTCACTAACTGAACTCATTAATGCACCTCCTGACGTATATTCTGACGTATTGGAACAAATTATCTGTAACCTGTATTTTTCAGTATAACATATGTATATTTTCCTATCAAAAACAATTTTGTATATTTCTTTTCATATTACACAGTGCTATAATAATAGCGTTTATATTATTACATTCATTACACTGGAGGATATTATGCATATCATAATTGTTGGATGTGGCAAAGTCGGCCGCACTCTTGCAGAACAGCTTCAGGAAGAAGAAACTGATCTGACTTTAATTGATACAAACGCAGATACTATTGATGATCTTACAGAAGACATCGATGCAATGGGAATCGTCGGAAACGGTGCCAGTATTAATACTCTTCTGGAAGCAGGCGTTAATTCAGCTGATATACTGATTGCAGTCACGGCTTCAGATGAACTGAATCTTCTTTGTTGCCTTATTGCACAAAAAACAGGACACTGCCAGACTATTGCACGTGTCCGTAATCCTATTTACAGTAAGGAAATCGGTTTTATTAAAGAACGTCTTGGAATTTCCATGATCATCAACCCGGAACTGACTGCCGCAAGAGAGATTTCCCGTCTGCTGCGCTTCCCGGCTGCAATTAAAATTGATCCATTTTCCAGAGGAAGAGTTGAGCTTCTTAAATTTAAAGTTCTTCCTGAATTTGGTCTGGATGGTATGTCTGTATCCCAGATTAAAGATAAATATAAATGTGATATTCTGTTCTGCGCGATCGAGAGCAAAAACAACCTGTCTATTCCTGGTGGAGATCATCTGATTCACAATGGTGATTTTGTTTCCATTATTGCCTCTCCTCAGAATACGGCACAGTTTTTCAAAAAAATCGGTCTCAAAACTCATCAAGTCCGAAATACTCTGATAATTGGGGGCGGAACTATATCTTATTATCTCGCCAAAGCTCTTTCAGATCTGCGGATCAATGTTAAGATAATCGAAAAAAATAAAGAGCGCTGTGAACAGCTCAGCGATATGCTGCCAAATACCACGATCATCAATGGTGACGGTACAGAACGTTCTCTTCTTATTGAAGAAGGACTTTCGACTGTTGAATCTTTTGTCACTCTTACAAACATGGACGAAGAAAATATTTTTCTGTCACTGTTTGCCAAAAGCATCACTTCAGCCAAACTTGTTGCAAAAGTAAACCGTCTTCCATATAAAGATGTTATTGACGAATTAGACATTGGAAGCGTTATTTACCCTAAATATATAACTTCCGATTCTATTCTCCGTTACGTACGTGCCATGCAGAATACTATCGGCAGCAACGTGGAAACGCTTTATCATGTTCTGGATAATCAGGCAGAAGCACTTGAATTTGTTATCCGAGACAACTCTCCAGTTGTCGGTGTACCGCTTGCACAGCTTAATCTGAAACGCAATCTTCTTGTATGCTGCCTGACCCGCCAGGGTACAGTACGTATCCCAAGAGGACAGGATTCCATCCAGATCGGGGATAATGTCATCATTGTTACTACCAACAAGGGACTTCGCGATATCCGCGATATTCTTGCATAGGAGAGGGAATTGTCATGAATTTTCGAATTATTTCCTATATTATTGGATGGGTTTGTAATTTTCAGGCTGTATTCATGTTACTGCCCTGTGTAACAGCAATGGTCTATATGGAAAACGACTTCTTTGCTTTCCTGCTTTCCATGGGTATCTGTCTTACGATCGGATTACCACTTACAGTCATAAAACCGCGTAACAAAGTTTTCTACATCAAAGACGGCTGTGTAGCTGTTGCCCTCAGCTGGATTGCAATGTGCGTAACAGGATCGCTTCCGTTCCTGTTTACAAACAGTATCGCTCATCCTATTGATGCACTTTTTGAAACAGTTTCCGGTTTTACGACCACAGGATCCAGTATTCTGACTGATGTAGAGGTTCTTCCTCACTGTATACTTATCTGGAGAAGTTTCACTCACTGGATTGGTGGAATGGGTGTTCTCGTATTTCTTCTTTCACTGCTGCCGCTGGCCGGTGGTTATCACATGAATCTTATGAAAGCAGAAAGCCCTGGACCATCTGTAAGTAAACTTGTTCCAAAAGTACAGAGCACAGCAAAAATTCTTTATACTATTTACATTGCTATGTCTGTAATCCAGATGATTTTTCTTCTAATCGGAAATGTACCTCTTTTTGATACTTTATGTATCACTTTCGGTACTGCCGGTACCGGTGGATTTGGAATAAAAAATGACAGTATGGGAAGCTACAGTTCATATTGCCAGATAGTTACAACTGTTTTTATGATTTTGTTCGGTGTTAATTTTTCAGTTTATTACCTGGTTATCACCAAAAAAATTAAACAGGCTCTTAAATTTGAAGAAATCCGCTACTACTTTGGAATTATTACGGCTGCCATTATCCTTATCACTCTCAACACCACACACCTTTTTGCAAATGTTGGTGAGGCAATACGTCAGTCAGCATTCCAGGTTGGTTCAATTATCACAACTACAGGCTTTTCCAGTACTGATTTCAATCAATGGCCAGCACTGTCCAAAACAATTCTCGTATTGCTGATGTTTGTAGGTGCCTGCGCAGGAAGCACAGGCGGTGGAATCAAAGTATCCAGATTCCTGATTCTCTGCAAAGCAGCAAAAAAGGAACTGCAGCTGTATCTTCACCCAAATGCAGTCAAGAAGATCAAGATGGATGACAAAACAATCACACATGATGTTCTGAGATCCACAAATATTTTTCTTACATTATATATTCTGATTTTTGCAGTGTCCGTCCTGATCGTATCTCTTGACAATTTTGATCTGATCATAAATTTTACTGCTGTCGCCGCAACACTGAATAATATCGGTCCTGGTCTTGAAATCGTAGGTCCTATGGGGAATTTCAATTCCTTCTCCTATCTTTCTAAATCAGTCCTGATTTTTGATATGCTTGCCGGCCGACTGGAAATCTTTCCATTAATTCTCCTGTTTTTCAAGGGAACCTGGAAAAAATTCTGATACAAAAAGCTCCCTTCGCATATACAAAATGCAGAGGGAGTTTTCTGATTTTCATATAATAATTAATTTTTTCTGTTTTCTTCACATTTTTTTCAAAAGCTCATCACAGTTTCTTCACATTTATTGGTTATATTGTTAGACATAGAAAGCGCTATGCTTTCTATAATATTTTTCTTTTTCATACGCGCCGGTACGAAAGTACCGGCCTCCTTCCATTTCAGGGGCTTTTTTCATATTATCTTTAATCAAATAAATATTTGGTCACATCCTCGCAGAGCGTTTTTATGTAATTGGTACTATGCTCCTCTCAGACTCCCTCTTTTCTCCTCTTTTGAGAGAAGTTTTATTTACGATACGGCAGGATTCACTTTATGTTACGTGTATGATTATTAACCCTTCTCTATGAAGCTACATTACCCATCCGCTTAGTACCCTGTATTACTACAATGCATCGGATTTGACTATATGGCTCACTGGTAATTACCATAGTCGGACTTCCATCGACTGGTGTACCCAGCTTTGCTGGGCACGCTCCTATTACATAAAAAAACACTTCGTTCGACATATATTATCTGTCTGTACGAAGTGTTTTTATTTTACTGGGCTGTTGAACTCAGATTATCACTGATAGTCTGCCAGATACTGCTGTTTTCAAATCCAAGTTTCCATTCTGCCACACCGGCAAGATTGTACTTGGAAATCAGTTTTACTTTTTCTGCTATTGAAGAGGCATCTTCCAACCAGATCTGATAGGTAGAACCATCACTGCTCTCAAAAGTTGCATAATTCTGTCCTACACTGCCATCCCACACTGCTTCTGCACCATAATCAACAAGCGTCTGCTGTGCTTCATCCATACCAATTGCCTCACTTGTCAGAGCACCTCCTGTTGTCTTCCAAAGCCTTGTATAAAACGGAATGGCAAGAACTGTTCTCTGTGCCGAAACTTCTGCCAGAGTATCCTGCACCCCTTTCTCCACCCACGGAAGAGACGCTACCGAGCCTGCCTCTGAACCTACATAATGCTCATCATATCCCATAATGATTACATAATCTACAACCAGTCCCTGCTCCTTACGGTCGTAATGACTTGTAAAATCCTCCGGAACCGGATTGTCCACAGAAAGAACAAGATTATTTTTATGGCATTCAATAGAAAGCTCTCTCAGAAATTCAAGGAAATGCGGACCCGCATCCTCGCTGAGGGACTCAAAATCCACATTAATTCCATCAAGTCCAACACCTGCAGCCGCCTGTATCAGCTGCGAAATGATATTCTGTCGTGAAGAAAGCTGTGACAGCGTATCTGTTGTACTGACATCTGCCGTAAAGTTATCAATCAGCCCCCATACTTTAAGTCCTCTTTCATGTGCCAGATTTACGTAATCCGAAGATGCAATACTTACAATATTTCCAGCTGTATCCTGCAGGTAAAACCAGGTAGGTGAAATAACATTCATCCCACTGACATTTGCAATAGTATCAGCCAGATATGCATTTGCATCCTTGGAAGTAACCTGATGCCAGCCAATATTCACTTTGGCGTCCATTGTAAGATATGAATATTCTTCTCTCTGGAAATCTCTCTCAAAATCTTTCGTCTCCGGATCAGATATATCTTCTTTCTGAATATAACCAATATATCCATCCATCGTAGATACCTGAACCCATTCTTCCAGTGCCTGCATATAAATAACTGTATCACCCTTATTTACATCTGTAAGTATCGGCGATTTGATTCCTCCACGAAAACGTATGCAGGAATTTTTCTGAACAGAAGCAACATTCACTCCTGTAAACTCATGCTGTATAACAATCCTTGACGGGTTTTCATACGTATAGATATCCATATCTGTATATTTTTGTACAAAAGCCAGACTGAGATAAACAGCACCATCTTTCAGCCACACATCTCCGCTTCCATCCGTTGATGCAGGATACTTCTGAAGTTCCGATGGTGTTGCATACAATATCTGCTGATTGGCACTGTCCCAGTAATATCTCTGATTCAGATAAGAATCGACCATATCCAGTGGCAGGTAAAACTGATCACCGGAAGTAACAGCACGCTCCTGCATGATATCTGTACCAAGTACAACAACTGCCTCTCCCTCACCAGGCTGTCCGTAGAATTCTGTCAGATTCATACGTTCTTTCGTAGGAATATATTTCATGACAACATGAGCTCCTATTCCTATAACAGCCAGCAAAAGGATCAGCACGCAGACAATAACTGCCGGCATGTACTGCTTTTTCATCTGTTTTTTTATTCTTTTCTTCATTTGTTTGATCCTTTCGGTTCTCTGTTTATGTTAACGCAATACGTAAAACATGATGTTACATTATATCATATTTTAAAGGTCGTGAATTACTTATTTCATCTTTTTATATCTTTTTAGATTTTTTTCACATTTAAGGATTTCCCGAAATGGTTAAATATGAAGGGGTAACTGCCTTTCTTACGGGAAATCCTCTTCTCTTTCTGTGTTCAGAACTGCCTTCTTCCCCGTCATTCATGCTTTTTGTATGTTGCGGGGATTTCATTGATCAGGTCAAAATTTACAGTTACGATCCGGCCTTTTTCATCTTCCGTGTAATCTCGCATATAGCCTCCGCCCTCTGCGATTATACAGGCTCTCGCAATATTCTTGGGCGTACTTGGCTCACCGTTCAGATACAGCTGCACACCATTATTCCGATAAGTCTTCAGTTCATTTTTCAGAGGCTTTATGGATTTTTTATTCCACTTAGCATGTGACATATTTTCTGTGTCCTTTCCTCCTTTCTTCTGTATTTTGGATTTTAGAAAACCTCCATAGGTTATCCGGAAAAAAGTTCTCACAAATGACTGAATTTAATCTCCTGGAAATTGCGCTCTGCCACAGCAAGAATGCTGTATGACATGAAAAAACTGGCAATGACATGTTCGTAAAAAGAATGTTGTTATGTAAGTATTAATGTTGTTATTTTCGTTCTTCAATCAAATCAGGACTTTTTCCTACTACTCATTATACATTGTTACGTGGCAGATGCAAGGACTTTTAAAGATTTCAATAAAAGTTTCTGTTTTATTTTCAAATATTTTATAAATACGTAATTTGAATTTCTTTACATTTTCCATACTTGTGGTATATAATATGTTTTATCAGAAAATCAGTCATAGAACAGGATGTGATATAATGAAAATAGAAAAAATCAATGACAATCAGATTCGCTGTACTTTGACACGTGAAGATCTGGAAACTCACCAGATTAATCTCAAAGAACTGGCATACGGTTCTGAGAAAGCCAAGAAGCTTTTTCGTGATATGATGCAGCAGGCACAGATACAGTTCGGATTTGAAGCTGATAACATTCCTTTAATGATAGAAGCAATTCCCGTTAATATTGACAGCATTATTCTTATCATCACCAAGGTTGAAGATCCCGAAGAACTTGATACACGTTTTTCCAAATTTTCTCCTTACAAAGATAAAACACAGGCCGAGCCAATACAGCTGGACGGTGCCGACAGTATTATCGATATCTTCCAGAAAATACGTGAAGCAGCCAAAAACAAAGGAACTACATCAAAAGCTTCCTCCACACAATCTCTCGAAAAAGAACAGACTGTTTCTCAGAACAGCAGCCCGACAATCAATCTTATCCGGCTGTATACCTTCCAGACACTGGACGATGTAATTGCGGCTTCCCATGGACTAAATGGATTTTATACTGGTACCAACAACCTTTACAAAGAAGCAGACGACAAATACCAGTTGATCATTCATCAGTCTGACTATACCCCTGAAGATTTTAACAAGGTCTGCAACATTCTTTCCGAATACGGAAAAGGTAAACAGCTTACGGTTGCAGGAGAGGCACACTTTGTCGAACATGGAGAACTTCTGTCCGCCAATGCACTTCAGCTGTTAATGCAGCTCTGATAAAACAAATAAGACTGGTTCAAACGAACCAGTCTTTTGTATTTTCCTGATTATTCTCCAAGAAAATCATTAATCTGCTGAACCAGCACATCTACATCCATTCCATGAACCATAGCAGCTTCTTCCAAAGATTCCATCTGAGAAGACGGGCATCCGAGGCAGTGCATACCAGCTCTCATAAGAATTGGTGCAATGTTGGGATCTAAAGTAATCAGCTGACCAATCAGCATATCCTTTGTAACTTTTGCCATTATAGTTACCTCCTTTTTAACGGAAAAGATCTGTTTTAATTTCATTTTTCCGATATTCCACATTATAATATAAAAATTAACAGGAATCAACGGAAGAATATAAAAATTTGTTTATAATTTTATACTTGTAATATCCAAACGAATATATTAGAATATCGTTATGGAACCCCTAGTGGGTACTAATGAGATAAAAGGAGGATATTATCAATGGCATACGTTATTTCTGACGAATGTGTAAGCTGTGGAACATGTGCAGCAGAATGCCCATCTGAGGCTATTTCTGAAGGAGCAGAACATTTCGAAATCGATCCTGATGCTTGTGTAGATTGCGGAACATGTGCTGACGCCTGTCCAACAGAAGCTATTCACCCAGCTGAATAATTCACATTGTACATCAAAAAAGGAAAGCTGCAGCAATTGCTGTAGCTTTCAGACTGTAGACAAAGCCCTGCTTTTGCAGGGTTTTGCTATTGTTGGAACCGCTTTTCTGATATAATAAATATCAGAAGGGCGGTGTTTTTTATGATGACGAAAAATG
>NZ_JBQHUL010000057.1:0-12731 GCF_052065235.1 Blautia sp. HCP28S3_G10
GTGAAAAACTCCAATCTATCAAAAATCGCATGTGAATTATAGTGAATTACTCCAACTCGCAAAGGGCTGGAGTAATTTTATATCTGACCGCATCATTATTTGGCGGTTACACACAATTTCTCTCAAATGAAGAAATTGAAAGAATTATCACGGACGAGATATCTAAGATGAGCGCTAAAGAAAAACCGCTATGTACCCATGAAAAAGCCCTACAGGTTGCCCTTCTCAAGGTAAATCAGGGTTGCTGTATTCAATACGTATCTGACGGGTTGAAAGAATGGCTGAACATTAACATCAGCCCGGATGAGCTGGATGCAGAGTTGTCTGACCATCCTGACCTACTTCCATCCTACCACTTATGTTACGACCGGCAATCGAAAAGGATTTGAACACTGGGCAAAACTCGATAACCTGAAAGAAGCGGCCCGCACATTCAACTATCTTTCCGAAAATAACCTGCTGAATTATGAGGATTTCAGGCAGCATGTATCTGACATTGAAGCTTCTGTGAAAGTTGCCGACCAAAGAATAGCACAAATCAACAGTGGGCTGAGCACACAGAAAGTCATTCAGAAACACTGCGATTCTTACCGGCTCTGCCGTAAAGTGATAGAAAACTGCAAATCTGCAAATAATCCAAAAGCGTACCGTTCCAAACATCAGGCAGAATACCAGCTCCACGATTCACTAAAAAAAGAGCTTCAGGATCTCGGTGTTACCAAAATCCCAAGCTCTAATAAAATCCAGAAGCAAATTGAAAATCTCGAATCTGAACAGGCTGCTACCCTCCGGGAAAAGCAGGAACTGCAGAAAAAACTGAAAACTCTGGAAATCATTCAGCAGAATTTCACAGCACTGCTCAATGCTCCGGAGATACAAATTCCTGTATCAGGAAAAAGAGCCAACTCTTTAAAAAGAAGAAGTACCTATGTAACGGTGCCTCTTCCCTTTCCATCTAATCTGTTTTATTGCTCTACCCTATCACACTTGCACCAAATGGCATGAAAGAAAGTCTTGCCATTTTAAAAAACTGCTTCCCAAATGGAATTCCAACAATCGTAATGCACCAAAGAAAACCAATTATCAGATTCCCCAATGCCATTTCCCAGCCAAAGAACAGGATCCAAATTAAATTCACCAAAAATGAGAACATTCCTTTTTCATATACAATTTCTTTTCCAAAAGGCCAGAATGCTAGAGATGCAAATTTAAAACATTGCAGTCCCACTGGGATTCCAATAATCGTAATACACCATATGCATCCCGCAAAAATCCATGCCAGTCCACCTAACACTCCTCCAAATATAAACCAGAGAATATTTCCTAATGTTCTCATAACTGCATCTCCCCTGTCTCCATTGTTTTAGTATTCTTTTGAAATTTCTCCTGTACCATCATGAGCATTTTTTCAAAAGACTATGCAAACCTTACATCATCTTCTTCTGTTCGTTTTTTCGGTCCCTTGATATGATTCTTATGGGAATTTCTTCTGGCTTTTTTATTCAAATGACGTTCCATGAGCATCTGATCAATATTGTCATTCGTGTACCATTTACCCGATTGATGAATGGCATATGCACCTTTTCCCAGTGCCATTGCAGCTACACCATAGTCCTGCGATACGATAATATCTCCTTTATGGCAGATACTGATCAGTTTATAATCTACTGCATCTGCTCCTGCCCCTACTACAATCACTTCGCTATAATTAGAATACAAAATATGATTCGTATCACACAGCAATGTAGTTGGAATATTATATTTCTCTGCTATTGTCTCGATAATACCTACTACCGGACATGCATCTGCATCTACAAATATCTGCACTAGTGCCTCTCCATTTCTTTTTGAATCCATGTCATAATTACATCTACAAGATATTCCTGCTACACTTGGCTTAGTTCTTTTCCCGGTTGCATTTTATGCCACTTCCGGATGCACTCTCTGCAACATGTTGCAGTTGCATGCTGGGCAATAAATACCGGGTGACCACGCATTGGTGTCTGCTTGCCATCATTTGCTATATATGCCGGAGCTTCTCTTTTTGAGATAAAATCCTCTGCATGTTGTCTGACTCTCTCCATGTCTCGCCTCCCGGCTCGGTCGTTGCTCCTGCTACGCAGGGTCGTCCACTGGACGACCGCAACCTTTTTCGTTTATGTAATCAATATCTTTCTGCTTTAGATGGAAACTGCTTCGGAACTTGGAATTGTCCAGTCGCTCAAATAACTGCTTGTACCATTCATCCTTCGTCATATCATCACCACAAATCGTATTGTTTCATAGTCTCCGCATTTCGATATTCATGTTTCTCATAATATCCTATCAACTTCCCATCATCTCTGAGTGCCACCATATAAACATCTTTATTCTGTTTCTCATTGTGAAAAGTATAAACGATATTATGACTTTCATCTATTGCAAACCAGTCCACTACCTGCTGTATTTTATCTCTTGATTCCGGATTATGACAATCTAACAGACTTCTTCCAATAAGTTTATCGCCACCTCGCTTCGCATAACTGATAACAGCTGCCGGATTCATGTAAATAATCTCATGCTTAAGATTGCATATAACAACGGATGCCCTGTCCTGATCAACAATACTTTTATAAAAACTGACATAAGATTTAAACTTAATCACCTTTTCATTATCCAACCTCTTTTGAAGTTGCGGTTTCTTTCTTCGATAATAATCGTATATTTCTCCATCTGGTATCCAGATTTGTGCCTCATTTATCTTATCAAGTACAGCTTCAACAATCTGTTCATCTGCCAGCGAATCAGGTGCTTTATCATGTTCTGTTACATACTTTTTGTATTCTTCATACACCCAGCCTGTAATCTTATCCTTCTGTTTCATCTTGAGATTACTAAACTTCTTATTCATCTGTAAAAGCTGACCTTCTATCTTTTTATGTATTTTTGTCTTCTTACTTTTCGCCATTTTATGTTATCCTTAGAACTTCACTACTTCCAGTTCATGTGTAAATGATGAAAATGTAGCTGTCGCATTTTTCAAATAGAATACCTCTGTATTTCCATCATCTGCTGAGTACATATTCTGTAAAGATGGATAAGCATCAAGCATAGACTGTCTTGCTTCTCTTCTATCATCTTCTACAAGTTCTCCTGCTACACAAAGCCACTCTCCATTCTTAAATGCACAGATTTCTATCTTTGGATTTGCATGAATCTGTTTTGAAACATCCTTCACCTTTCCGGTCTGAATATACAGTTTTCCTTCAAAAATATGTACTGTTCCAAAAGGTCTTACCCTTGGCTGATCTCCTTCCACTGTTGCCAAATAATATGTCTCTGCTTCTTTTAAAAAATTTACTACTCGTTCCATGGTATAATCCTCCTGCCTTAACTGTTTATCTGATACTTATAATGAATTACAACTATTCTCAGTATAGCATATATTGCTTTATTAAGTATCAATAATTTGCCTTATGAGAAGGTTGGAAAGAACGAGCCGGATGTATTGCAGATGATGTGTCGTTTGAAATTCCGGAGAGTTGGGGATGGATAAGACTTGGAAGCATAGGCGACTGGGGTTCAGGTGCTACACCAAGTAGATCTGTACCAGAATATTACGATGGAGATATTCCCTGGTTGAAAACAGGTGATTTGAAGGGAGTGTATGCCTTTCCCATTACCAGTTTATTCTCGTTTTAACTTGTACTAAATCTTGACATAGGACCAACATATACCTCTTTGTATCCAGCTGACAAGATGATATCAGGTATTATGTATATTGGTGATGAAGTCCAATATATCATTCAGTTCACCATCATATCTTTTGTTATAATAGCATAAATCATGTAATACTTCCTCCTTTTTATATTATAGTCTTTATGTATTAAATTGTATTACTACAACGCACCAAGTTTAACTACACGGCTCACTGGCGATTACCGCGATCGGACTTACACCAGCAAGTGTGGTCCAGCTTTGCTGGACACACTACATCAAAAAAGGACATCGGTTCTCCTCAACAACTTTCCCGATGTCCTTTTCATTCATTAATATAATTGATATTATTTCACTGTAACTTTACATTTCACTGTTTTCTTTCCAGATCTTATCGTAATCACAGCGGTTCCTTTTTTCTTTGCGACTATCTTCCCTTTACTGTTGACCGTAACAACCTTCGCATTACTTGATTTATAGGTAATTTTTTCTGTACTGGTCAATGGAGTAATCATCGGCCGCAGTGCTGCTTTCTGTTTTTTCTTTAATTTCAATGTTTTTGCAACACCAGATATTTTTTTCGTTTTTACTGCACTCTTCTGAACAGACACTGTTACAGTTTTCTGCAGACCGCTTTTCAAAGTGATAACGATTTTAGCCTTTCCTGTTTTTTTGCCGGCAGTTAATATACTGGTTCCGTTTGCATTTCCCTTCACATTGACAATCTTTGGATTACTGGACTTCCATGAAACAATAGAATCCCCCTTTGCCAGCCCTGATACTTTCAACACATTAGTTTTCTGTTTTCTTTTGAGTGGTATTGAGGAAAGAGTTACAGTTATAGTTTTCTGCAATTTATTTCCAACAGTTTTCTGTTCACTCTTTCCGCATACAGAACACACACGTGTCTGTATTATCGAAGAGAAAACATCTGCCTGACTGGTTGTTTGCCATGCATCAAATTTATGTCCGACAGCTTTTATATCCTCTTTCTTCGTCTTTTGACAATTGCCGCAGGTATAAATTATTTCGCCGGATCTCTCGCAGGTTGCTTCTTGAGTTATTTTTCCTTCATCCCAGTTATGACCTGTTGCTTTTATTATTTTCTGTTCAGTCAGGATTTTACTACATACAGCGCAATGACTTCCTTCTGTCTTCCCATCATCTTCGCAGGTTGCTACCACTGCCGGATCTGTTACCGGAGTATGACCAGTTGCTGGAATTACGTCCTGTTCTACAAACACCTTACTGCACACAGAGCAATGACTTCCCTTTGTTTTTCCGTCTTTTTCGCAGGTTGCTGTCACTGCTGGGTCTGTTACAATTTTATGCCCTAATGCTTTTATTTCTCCTGTTTTTGTCTTTTTACAGGTCTTACAGGTATAAGTTCTCACACCAGATTTCTCACAGGTTGCTTCTTGAGTTATTTTTCCTTCATCCCAGTTATGACCTGTTGCTTTTATTATTTTCTGTTCAGTCAGGATTTTACTACATACAGCGCAATGACTTCCTTCTGTCTTCCCATCATCTTCGCAGGTTGCTGCCACTGCCGGATCTGTTACCGGAGTATGACCAGTTGCTGGAATTACGTCCTGTTCTACAAACACCTTACTGCACACAGAGCAATGACTTCCCTCTGTTTTTCCGTCTTTTTCGCAGGTTGCTGCCACTGCTGGGTCTGTTACAATTTTATGCCCTAATGCATTTATTTCCTCTGTTTTTGTCTTTTTACAGGTCTTACAGGTATAAGTTTTTACACCAGATTTCTCACAGGTTGCTTCTTGAGTTATTTTTCCTTCATCCCAGTTATGACCTGTTGCTTTTACTGTTTTCTGCTCAGTCAGAACTTTGTCGCATACGGAGCAGTGGCGTCCTTCCGTCTTTCCAGCACTCTCACAGGTTGCTGCAACTGCTGAATCAATTACTACTGTATGTCCGACTGCCGGAACCGTTTCTGTTTTCGTTGCTCTACAAGCCTGGCAGGTATATGTTTTTTCACCGGTTTCTGTACAAGTTGCATGTATAGTTATCTTTCCGGAATCCCAGCTATGTTCCTTTTTGGAAATCGTTTTTCCTGTTTCTACAGTTACTCCACAATCTTTACAGCTCTTGTCTCCTGTATAGCCTTCCTCGCTACAGGTTGCTTCTTTTGCGTTTTTCAACTCAACATTTGGATGTCCGGTAACTTGGACATTCTTGGTGACTGTAAAGTTTCCATAACTAGCTGTAATATCTGCCGGTCCCTCATGGACACCTGTGACTTTTCCCGCACTATCAACATTCGCTGTCTTTGTATCTGAGGATGTCCAGCTCACTTTGTTTAAAGGCTCCATCTTCCAGCCATATCCAGTCAGAGTGAATTCTGCCTGAATACTGTTTTTCGCTGCAAGAGGACCTGTCAATTCCGTCATGCTGGCTACGATCTTTGCATTTTTGACTTCTACCGTCTGGATACAGTTATCTATAGCAGGTCCGGCACTTTCATCTAATACTGTCTGTGATGTTCCAAGAGAATAGTCCAAATTTTTCTGCGATGTAAATTCTCCGGCAGTGGTTGTTGAATATCGTGCATTTGCATTGACGAAAGTTGCAAGTCCCACATAGATATTATCCGGATCAATCATCTGTGTATAATGACCAGTCACTCCATCTGTATTTCCAACCCAGGCAGCCTTTTCTCTGTACCACTGTTCTATACCCTGAAGAAATTTCTTGGTATTGTTCCATGCCAGAACCTCTCCAAAACTCCTGATACCATTCGGCGAACTTATTGCAAGACACTCATACCCATTCAGTCTGATGTGTTGCCTATACACAGATGCCTCAGCTGCACGGATTCTGGCAATATACTCCAGATCCGATGACCATTTGATCGGCACATAGTCCGAAGATGTAAGATTTCTGCTCTCATCCCGCGGATCCTTTATTCCCTCATTACATGCTTCTTTTCGGATTGCATTGATCCGATCCAGTGCATTCTGCATATCTGTGATATAACTGCCTCTTATCCCAAGAAATGTTCTGTCGTTCTTCGCTGTTGTAACATCCGTTTGGAGAATGGAATTTGAACTTCCCCAGTTAATGTTTCCACCAACAGTTGTTCTTGTATCTACACTCTCACTTCCAGCCGAAAAAATTTCTTCTGCATTCTGATCTGAAAAATCTTCTGTCGTTTCATCTGAAAAATCTTCATCTACTGATGTATCATCTTCTTCCTGCTGTTCCTCTGACTCTTCTACTTCCAATTCCGGTTCTTCTTCATCTGTAACCTCTACAGATATTGATTCATCTTCTGCATACACCGGCACAGCCATACTCGCAGAAATCATTGTTGCGCTTATCAGAAGAGCTACCAATTTCTTTTTCATTTACTATCCTCCTGATTTTATCTTTCGTATATATACGTATTACAGAATATATTTTACTCTACTCATAGTTTTTGTAAAGATAAATAATTTCTTTCGCCTTATCCTGTAACAGCATATTTGCAGCCAGATTCATGCGGTATCTCTTCTGATAGGAATAAATGGAATCTCCATAAACATCTTTAAAGCATTTTTTCATAGTTGTCAGTGGGATTTCATACATAGATGATAATTCTTCCATAGTAAACCGCATCTGAAGATTTCCTGTGATCTTTGCATGAATCTCTTTGATTTTTTCCATCTGAGTTTTATAATAATACGGTCTGACTTCCTTCCTGTCTTCTACGGTCATCGTGTTTAAGTACAACAATAATTCCACGACTTTTATCTGATAATATTCTTTCGCTTTTGCAAGCTCCGGATGAGCCATGTTTTTCTGGTAAAATCCGGAAAGAATCGACTCAA
This sequence comes from Blautia sp. HCP28S3_G10, assembly GCF_052065235.1. Classification (NCBI taxonomy): domain Bacteria; kingdom Bacillati; phylum Bacillota; class Clostridia; order Lachnospirales; family Lachnospiraceae; genus Blautia; species Blautia sp. HCP28S3_G10. The sequence continues at coordinate 7,527 of NZ_JBQHUL010000057.1, forward strand.
GTTCCTTATCTCCCCGAATTACATAAGGTTTCTCTTCGGCACAATACCGGCTTCGAAGTTTCTCAATGGAAACGGAAAATCCATGATACAATTCGTCAAGTACCTTCTGAACTTCCACAACTTCCATGAAAATACTGACTCCGTGATAATGCTTCAGCGGATAATAAGTTGTCCCTTTATGATTCTCTCTGTTATCCAGACGAAGTTCATTTTCCTGCATAATGCTGAACACGCCTGGCTTTACCTCCATCTCAATTCTTCCCTCCCGGCAATGGTCAATACAGAATATTTTTCTGTCATTCTTCAATTCAAATTCAGATGCGCACTGTTCCATGTGCATGTCTGAAAAACAAATCATCACACCTGGCATTACTCGGTAAACCGTCATAACGCCCTCTCCTGTCGCATCATTTAACATAAGAACAGAGCAATTCTCATTCTGAATCACAGGCTTCACATTACTTCCAAGACTTGCAATTTCATTTACATTCAAATTTCTTCTCCTTTCACATAGTGGTATTTCTTTGTGTTGATTTTATCTAACTTTTTCTATTATCTTAACATGAGAATCGCGCATTATCCAGACCTGAACGGACGGCAATAATCCATTTAGACAAAAATAAAGTTCCAGACTTATTATCTGAAACTTTATTATAAATCCAGCATCATTGCATTACTTCACACAACGGAAATATACCATAGAACCGTCAACATGGATATCCGTTTCTTTATATAATTTTTGAAGGATATCTCTCAGCTCTTTCTCCGTCTGAAACGGTGGAGAAAACCACCCTTTCTTTGCAAGAATATTTTTTACCAGCCAATCTGTCCGTTTCAATTTTCTCCTGATATAAAAACAGGCAATTAAATCGCCGCCCGGTTTCAAAACACGCCCTATTTCGTGAAATGCTTTTTGCTTATCAGGAAATGCATGAAAACCATTCATACTGACAACGGTATCTAAAATCTTAAAACTACCGTTCTCTAATCTTCCTGACATTACGATTCATGAGGTGTCTTCCAATATGTCTATAAGCAAATGCTTTAAAGGCTGAAATTTCTTGATGATGTTCCTTCAACAGTTCATCTGGACAATCATAAACACCAAAATCCTGATTGATTCCCTCGCTCTGAATATAAGTATTGTTCCTATCAAACTCAATAATGAGATTTCGGAAATCCTTGACTGCTACTCCATAACCGCAAAATGCACCTGTACATTCCGAATTTTGTTCCTGTAACTTCTTTATGTAGGTTTTATCCAAAATGAAAGCTTCCAGTTCGTACCACTGATCTTCGAAATTAATTTCTACCCAGCTATGAAAAATATTTTTTGGAGCATCACGGTAAACAAACCCTGTCATAGCTCCTTTCTGCAGGCTTTTATCAATCGTAAAACCATGTACTCTGCATGGAATATTGCAGGCACGTAAAAGTGCCATAAATAAAGTTCCTTTTGTATTACATTGTCCATAACCGTCTGCAAGTACTTTTGAAGCAGGAATTCCGTCATCAATATTGTATCCAAATAAAATATCATCTCTTACATAGTTGTAGATTGCCTTAATCCTTTCAAATTCACCCATTTCCTTCCATTTCATATTTTGAATAAGTTTTTGAATTGCCGGATTAGAAAAATCAACCATTCGTGTTTCCCTAAGATACTTATCTTTCATTTCCTATCGCCTTTCCCATAGGTTTTCTCACAACACAATGCATTCGCATACCTTTACGAATTTCAAATTTTTCTACTTTTAATCCTGCTTTTTTGCAACATTTTATGACCACATCTCTTGTTGGCACTTGGACATCTCCATGTCCGCATATATTTGCCAACGGCATTTCCAATGTATTCATTAGCCATACCAATACTTTATTGTCACTTGTCACATCTCTCAGTATCAATCTTCCATTTGGGCGAAGACATCTTTTCACACTGTCAAAAAATGCCTGTGGATCCGGATAATGATGGAAGCTCATAGAACAAATAATTGCATCAAATGAATCCTTTTCAAAAGGAAAGTTCTCACAGTCTCCTACAACAAATGTTGTATTTGGAATATTTTTCTTTTTTGCCTGTTCAATCATTGCCGGAGTCAGATCCAGTCCTGTATAATGCCGGTCTGGATGTTTTTCTGCTAATAAAGAAATCATTGGTGCAGGTCCACAGCCTGCATCCAATAAATCTCTAAATGGCTCCTTCTCTAATTCTTCCAGAATATCCGGATAATCCTTCTTGCACATTTCGTAAATGCCGGCATGGTTACTTTCATATCTTCCTGCTGCTTTTGTAAACTCTTTAATTGACAATTTTTTATATTCTTCATTTTTCATGCTTTTTTCTCCAATCACTGTACCTTTTTCGCCTTGCATCCGCATTTCTTCATTTTTTTCATATAAGCATAAAACTGCTTAGTTCTTTCGGATTTATTTCCTGATTTTTCTTATATTGCAATCCATTATTTCTTAAAGCCTCAAGTCTTTTACCTCTGGCATAAATATTTGTATCATAACCGGCTTCTGCAAATAAAGCCGCATACAAGGATCCAATTACACCAGCACCATAAATCAATATTCTCATAAGAATCATTCCTCTCCTCTTACCCCAGTGCCACATCCAAGATCATCATCAAACTAAATCCAAGTGCAAAGAAAAGCGTACCGATATTCGAGTGCTGTCCCTGCGACATTTCCGGAATTAGTTCTTCAACCACGACATATAACATGGCTCCTGCTGCAAAGCTCAGTAAATATGGTAATGCCGGGATTACCAGCTGTGCAGCAAGAATCGTCAATACTGCTCCAATCGGTTCAACGACTCCTGAAAGTACACCTCCAAGAAATGCCTTTCTCTTATTTTCACCCTCTGCCCTAAGCGGCATGGATATAATCGCTCCTTCTGGAAAATTCTGGATAGCAATTCCAAGTGATAAAGCAAGTGCACTTGTTGCTGTAATCTGTGCATTTTCAGCGAGAAATCCTGCATACATTACACCAACTGCCATACCTTCAGGGATATTATGTAATGTAACTGCCAACACCATCATCGTAGTACGGCCAAGTTTGCTTTTCGGTCCCTCTGCCTGATCACTTCCAACATGGAGATGTGGAATCAAATGATCAAGTGCGAGTAAAAACAATATACCAATCCAGAACCCAACAACTGCCGGAATAAACGATAAAGTTCCCATATTCTCAGATTGTTTGATTGCCGGAATCAGAAGACTCCAGATTGAAGCAGCAACCATTATACCTGCTGCAAACCCTGCAAGCGCACGTTGCAGTAACTTGCTAAGTGTTTTTCTCATAAAAAACACGCATGCTGCACCTAGCGTTGTTCCAACAAACGGAATCAGTATACCTTCAAAAACATTCATTAGCATTATGTATTCCTTTCTGTATAATCAAAAGTACTGTCACATCGTTCTTTTGTTAGTTTTAACTAACTATCTAGTATAAAGAAAACCGTGCAAAAAGTAAACTGTAATTTCACACGGTTTTCTTATGTTTAAGTATATCACTTACGTAATCATATAACAATATATTTCTTTCAACAATTTACAAAAGAAGAACGGTATTGTAACTGTTCACAGGTAATATCATCCCGCGAGGTGTTTTTACACGGTGTTGGAGAAATTTTTTATTTTTGCGCAAAAAATAGCTATAAGACTCCATTTTTTGAAATCTTATAGCTTTGCTATTGATAATATTGAGTTACTATTAGTTTTAATAATTAGAATTATTTTATCAACTTATAAATTTTTTCCAAGTTCATATGCCTTCTTCATTATATCCACATGATCCTCAGCTGTATTTGCTGCATCAATTCCACCGCCACCGACCATGCCTTTTAAGGAAGCCTTTTCAAAACAATCTACCCAGCCTTGCAGCCCATTATAGGCTTTCTCAAATGCACTTTCCTCATTCTCTGCCGCAGTTGCAATCATATAAATATCTCTGAATAAATAATCTGCCGAATATAAAGGATTCAATCTATCAAGAAGTGTTTTCATCTGACCGCACATCTCATAATAATAAATTGGGGTTGCATAGACAATAACTTCTGCATTCTTTACCTTTGCCATAATATCTGCAATATCATCCTTCTGTACACACATCCCAGTCCTCTGGCAGGATAGACAACCGATACAATATTTTATATCTTTTCCTTTCAAAGAAAGAAGTTCCACATCATGCCCCGCTTCTTTTGCTCCCTTTGCACACTCATTTGCAAGTATATCAGAATTGCTCCCTCCTCGAAGACTTGTCGATATGATCAATACTTTTTTTGCCATAATTAACCAACTCCGTTTTCTTCAAAAAATTTCTGGATTTTATCAAATGGGATTACATCCAGATTATCGTAAAGATCTGTATGAACAGCCCCTGGAATTGTTAGCAGCTCTTTATTGGATGTGTACTTGCTGTCCTTAATCATATTTTCATAAGCATCTTTTCCAAAATAATAGCTGTGTGCTTTTTCTCCGTGAACAATGAGGACTGCACTTCTGATTTCATTACTGTTCTTTAATATTGGCTGATTCATAAATGACATACATCCAATACTGTTCCAGCCATCATTGGAATTCAGGCTTCTTTTATGATAACATCTGCCTTTATAATACTCACTGTAATCTTTTACAAAGAAAGGTGCATCTTCCGGAACCGGAAGGGGAACACAACCACCGCCTCTTGAATATTCGCCTTTACGGTATTCTTCTGTCCTGAGGGTATTCAGCGACTGCTTCTTCGCATAACGTGCTTCTTCACTGTCCTCAGAATCAAAGTATCCATTCGCATTTACTCTTGTCATATCATACATGGTAGAAGCAACGGTTGCTTTTATTCTTGTATCCAACGCAGCTGCGTTAAGAGCCATTCCACCCCAGCCGCAGATTCCAATGATTCCTATTTTATCCGGATCCACATCTTCCCGAACAGAAAGGAAATCAACAGCAGCCATAAAATCTTCTGTATTAATATCCGGAGAAGCCATGTATCTTGGATTGCCTCCACTTTCTCCCGTAAAAGAAGGATCAAATGCAATAGTAAGGTATCCTTTTTCAGCCATCGTCTGCGCATACAGTCCGGAACACTAAAGTGAACCCATTTGTCAAGACATTTTTTTAAAAAAATTAAGTTGGATTTCGGAAGGGATACTCCCATCCTTTTCTCCCTTGTTTACCCACTAAGTGTGGATATATG
>NZ_JBQHUL010000058.1:0-12721 GCF_052065235.1 Blautia sp. HCP28S3_G10
TCAATCCATTTTCCTTGGCGATACAATTCAACAGCTTTTTTCTTAAATTCGTAAGTATAACGCATAAAAATACCCCTTTCACTGGATGTCCAGTAAAAGGGGTACATATCACAACCGGGGCATCTATATTTAATTTCCGTCTTATAAATACCCTGACCGAAGGAAAAACTTATTATTATCGTACAAGCCTGAGGGATACAAATCGTACAGGCTCTTATACTGTCTATTTGACGAAACATTTTGCAGATGTTCAGGTGGTGTCTGCCGCTTTGAATATGGATAATGCCAGAAAGAGGTTTGTGGCAAACGTTGATGACTGTTTTATTGAGGGGGCAGAACTTACTGTTAATTATAAAGGCAGCGAAGTTAAGTCAGAGACAGTTATATTTGACGGAGTGCGGACCAGTATCTGTGATAAATATGGAAACAGATTTTATTATGAGTTTTATGAGCAGGGTTCTTCCACTTCCACATGCAGAGCCGGAGGTCATCTTAAAGAAGGAACCAGCTCTGTAAAAGTAATGCTGAATACACATAATGATGATAATACCTGGTTCGGAACGGAGCTGACATCAGTGGAAGTCGAGGCAGGTGATCCTGAGAATATTATGACAGCAGGAAACACCTATACAACAGAAAGTGTGAGCCATCTTTCCGGACTGAAACGTACATGGTGGATGTTTACACCTTCTAAAACAGCGAAATACGAGTTTACAATGCCTTATAGTGTGATGGTTTGTAAAAAAGGCGAAACTCAGGATCTTACTCCTGTAAGTACGAAAAAACTTGATTCAAAACAGCAGATGTATACATATGAACTTGAAGAAAACACATCATATTATATCAGTTTTTATCATAGTGGAAGCCAGGACAGCAGGGAGAGATTCCAGACAGATGTAACCGTAAAAAAGGTTGCAGAGGTAGAATCAATTACAGTAAACGGTGCTGCTGGAAATGAAAATATGGATGTGGCAGCAGGACTTCCATGCTATATGGGAGCAAATCTTACTTTTAACTATGATGATAAGACAAGTAAACCTTTCACATTCCCACTGGGAAGTACAGGCTGCACTTATGAAGGAAAGCCACTTAAACCGGTGATCATGGATGAAAGTAATCAGAAATATCCAATAGGCAGTGTCTTTAAATACAATGCAGGAAAAAGATATTATCTGAAATTCACTTACGGTGATATTGTGAGTGAAGGACACATGCTCAATGTGCAGGAACTGGAAAAGACAGCACTGTACAGAGATACGGTTTTGACAGCGGGCAGAAATGAAATGCTTCAGTCCCCGGACAACGGATACAGATATTACAAATTTGTTCCCACCGCAGATGGTCGTTTTAATGCCTCTGTAACAGCGAATGGCGCTGCTGCATGGAAGCTGAAAGAGGACGGAACTTATGAAGCCTTAACCGGATCCACATGGCTTCTGAAGAAAGACGATATCGTATATTTCCAGCTCTGGGGCGGAGCTAAAGGAAGTACGCAGGGAAATGCAACAGTGTCTCTGAAGGAACAGCTTTATATCACAGGACTGGAATATACAGAATCCAATATTTCCATGATCAGCGCACTGGAAGCCATTAAAGGGGCAGAACTGCCGGGCGGTCTGAAACTGAAATATGGAGAAACGGTCAGTGGTATACCGTGGACTGTAAGACTTGGCGATACATCAAGGATTTATGATAATTATGGAAACATCGTTACTGTGAAATTCTTTTATAAGGATGAAAATAATAGCTGGGCAGAGTATGAGTGGCCGAAATCGGAGGATAACCTTGCAGCTGGTGAATACAAATATGTCTTTACAACGACAGATTCAAATGGTTCCGAAATCGAACTGGAAGTTCCTGTAAAGGTTACATCACTGGAAGACAGTTATCAAACTCTTCAAAAGCTCAAAACAGGTGAAAATAATGTCACTCTGACATTTGAAGGCACATGGTATCGCTATGAACCGGAGACAGATGGAAATTATAGTATATATACAAAAAATAATCCGACTCGCGGTGGGATAGTTCACCTGACGGAAAACGGGAAACTGGAGAATGTAGATGGCAATCAGACTTATCCTTTGAAAGCCGGAGAAAAATATCTGATCAGATTTGGAAGCATGGGGCAAACGCTGGAGGATATCCTTGAGATAGTTAAGGTTCCAACTGTTAAATCCATCGAACTTATTTCTTCAGAAGAAAAAGAACTGACATTTCTGGAAGATATAGATGCAGTACGGTTTGACGGACTGAAAGTAAAAGTTACCATGGAAAATGGTGAAGAAGAAATTCTGAAAATTTACGATAACTATGCACAGGATAAATATAGAAGAACTCTTGGACTCAGACTGTATGAGGTACCAGTAGATGAAAACAGCATTCCTGTAACAGGAATGAATCTGCCAGCCGGTGAATATGAGGCCAGGATCACTTATGAATACAGCAATGAACCAAGGCTGATAATTCCGGTACATGTTATTTCCATAAAAGATGCAACAGAAGATACTCTTGAAAAAGAAGACAAAAAACAGACATTTACAGCAGAAAACAACCGAGTGATGTTCAGCTTCACACCAGACAGTACAGGAACGTATGAGTTTGCATTTAACAGAGCGATATATGTAATGCTCTATGACAGTGAGGGAGAGTATCAGGTGGGTACAGGTACGAAAGATACTACCCATTATGCTTCACTTGAAAAAGGCGAAACTTATTATATATTTGCAATTGAAGAAAAAGATATTGCAGAGCTTCAGGTTACGGCGTCCAAAGTTCTGGTTCCGGTAAGTATGGTAACTACTGCAGACAGAACAGATGCTGTTGCCGGTGTAGATGCCATTAAGGATATGGGACTGAAAACCACGGTTACATTTGATGACGGAACCAGCAGGGTTCTGGAAGAAAGAGATCAGATTGGCGACTGGATATTTGCTTACAACATAACAAATGAACAGGGTGGCGGGGCATATTATGAGAATTCTCTGAAAGCAGGAACATGGACCTGTACTCCATATTTCAGAGGAGCAGAGGCTCCGCAAATTGCCAATGCAGGAAGCGTAATAATTAATGCACGAGTTCCGGATCTGTCATCAATGAAGGAAATTACAGTGGATACGCCTGTGGAGGTGGAACCGGCAGAGGGATATCAGTTCTTCAGATTCACACCTGAGGAAGCAGGAAGTTATGAAGTAAAAAGTTCCATAGATGTACTTTCATGTATCTGTGAGATTAATGCAAATGGACTTGGTTATGGTACAAGAACAAAAGATCTTGCGAAATCAACAGATTATGTGATCAGAGTTTCAACACCGTATCCGGTGAAGCTGACTGTATCAAAAGAAAAAACTACGGAACAGGTAAAAATTCCAGATCAGCCATTGAAAGATGGTTACCATGAATCCTTTGACGTTACAAATGCAAAACGGGGAATCTACTTTACATTTACACCGGAAGAAGACGGCTACTACAGATTCTGGACAGAAGGAAAATCCTATAATTATGTCAGGTTATACAGAGTTGGAGATAATGGACCTCTTGATGAAGATGATCCGACAGGTGTATATGGCTGCAGTCTGACAGCAAAACTGAAGGGCGGGGTTGCATACAGGTATGAGCTGGGCTGGTACTCTGGTTTAGATGCAGAACTGAATTTTACAGTTAATTATAACAAAATGACTGAGCATAAGGACATTGAGAATCTCAATCTCGTTCTGAAAGACGGTATGAAAACATCAGATCTGAATGTTTTGAATGATCTGTCAGATGTTTATGATCTCAAAATCAGTTATAAAGACGGCAGCAGCCTTATTACAGAAATTCCTGATTATGACTATGAAGGAACAGATTTGTATGGAAATCACTGGGTAGTAGAACTGGATAATGATTACAGAAATCTGGAGGCAGAAGAACTTATATATACAGCAGAACTTAGAATTTATGATCTGAATACAGAAAAATTTGATGTCAGAAATACGGTCAAAATTCCGATGGCAGGTATTTACGGTCTTGAATCCCTGAAAAATGAAAAAGAAGTATATCCGTTCCGAAATAATAATAAGACAGAGTCCTGGTATATCTTCACAGCTCACGAAGATGGTGAGTATATATGGCAGGCAAGAACGGAAGAAGGTGAAGCTGTTCCGGAATATGATATTTATACGTATTCATTACAGAATGGGCAGTCGATTGATAAGAATTATGTACATGGTTCCTGGCTTGAAGGAAACAGATTTTCAACAGTGCTGGAAAAGAACAAAACTTATCTTGTTGAAATCGACAGAGAAAATATCAGATGTAACATAGATATTCCATTCAAAGTCGAAAAAGCGAAAACAGTGAAGTCTGTGGAGCTTAAACAAATGCCGAGCCAGACCACAGTATACAACGAAGGTAAAAACACCACAGTGTCTCTTGAAGGTATGATTCTCACCGAGTATTACACAGACGGCTCACAGGAAGATGTTATCTACGGAAAGCCGGATTCTGCCGGACGTGAAATGGAATTTATGAATGCATACTGGACAAACAAGGGTACTTACAAAGTTAGTGTTTGTCTGGGAGATTTTGTAGTTAATATAGATCTGAATGCCGCAGAAATTCCGGGGCAGCTGGCAGAACTGGAAGCAGGTATGACAATGAAACTGGAAGCTTCTGACCAGATGATTTATCCAGTGAAGTTTACAGCAGAAAAAACCGGATATTATTCTATTGTTACAGAAAACGGAAGTGTAAATTCTGTAATTAATGAAAAAACCGGAAAACAACTGATCGGCAGAGATACCGGAAACTGGAAGCGTGACATGAGCATTCAGTATTTTGAGAAAGGTGAAACTTATCTGATCTATATTTACACAGGCAAAAAAGAGGTGGCTGTGACGGTATGGAAAGATGCATGCCAGTGGGTTAAAGATGAGGATTCCTATGTGCCGGGTAACTGTGCAGAACCGGAGTCATGGACAGAGGAATGTAAGGTTCATGATCATAAGCGAACAGTCTCAGAAAGGCCGGAGTGGGGTGGTCATGCGTATGATTCCTGGACGGTCACAAAAGAACCAACATGTGAGGCAACAGGAGAAAAGTACAGAACCTGTATCAAATGCAGTTATGTAGAAAAACAGACAATTCCGGCAACAGGACACAAATTTAGTGACTGGAAAGTAACAAAACAGCCAACCTGTGGAGTGGCAGGAACCGAGGAAAGAACCTGTTCAGTTTGCAAAACAGTTGAAAAACGTGCAATTGCAGCAACTGGCAAACACAAATACGGCAGCTGGAAGACCACAAAAGAAGCTACCGTTCTGACCGCAGGACAGCAGGAAAGATCCTGCTCTGTATGCGGAAAGAAAGAAACTTCTGCGACAGCGAAGCTGAAAGCAACAATTGAAATGAATGTTTCCGGAACAGTTCCGCTTAAGAGAAAACAGACCTTCAATGTAAAAGTTACTACAGGAAAAGGCGACAAAGTTGTTTCGTGGAAATCCAGCAACAAGAAAGTTGTCTCTGTTTCCAAAAACGGAAAGATCAAAGGCATCAAAGCCGGCAAGACTGCAACCATCACAGTTCAGCTTCAGAGCGGACTGAAAGCAAGCTTCAAGGTAAAAGTTCAGAAAAAAGCAGTTGCAACTAAATCTATCAAGGTTACAAATGCTTCTACCGGAAAGAACGTTGGTAAGAAGCTTACCATGAAGGCAAAAGGAACACTGAAACTTGCCGCAGCTGTATCTCCTGTTACAAGCAAACAGAAAGTTACATATTCTTCTTCTAATAAAAAGATTGCGACTGTAACTTCCAAGGGTGTGATCAAGGCAAAGAAGAAAGGAAAAGTAACCATCACAGTAAAATCCGGTAAGAAGTCTTATAAGATTAAAATTACAGTTAAATAAAAAAGCAGCGGATTTTAGAGATATGATAATAGGAAGACTCTCATGGTGTAAAAAGCCATGGGAGTTTTTCTTTTGCTGTTTCTTTTTCGGGCGGTTTGTATTAGAATAAGAGAAGCTTCACTTACAACGAGATTATGAATAGAACAGATTATATAACCGAGAGGAAATGGAGAAATTATATGAAGGTTGTTATTTTAGCAGGTGGTTTCGGAACAAGGATCAGTGAGGAAAGTCATCTGAAACCGAAGCCGATGATTGAGATCGGGGAAAAACCGATTTTATGGCATATCATGAAAATGTATTCCAGTTATGGATTCAATGAGTTTGTGATCTGCTGTGGATACAAGCAGCATGTGATCAAAGAATGGTTTGCGGATTATTATCTGCACAACAGCAATATCACATTTGATTTTACTCAGGAAAACAAGATGATCGTCCATAATACAGCACTTGAACCATGGAAAGTCACTCTTGTGGATACAGGTCTGAATACTATGACCGGCGGTCGTATCAAGCGTGTTCGTGAGTATCTGGATGGCGATACTTTTATGCTGACTTATGGAGACGGAGTTGCAGATATTAATATCGAGGAGCTTCTGAAATATCACAGATCCCATGGCAAAATGGCTACGATCACGGCAGCTCAGCCAGGTGGAAGATTTGGGATTCTGGATATTCAGAATGACGGAACTATCACAAACTTCAAAGAAAAGAAAAAAGAAGACGGTGGCTGGATCAACGCAGGATTTATGGTGCTGGAGCCGTCTATTATGGATCTGATCGAAGGTGATGATACTGTTTTTGAAAAAGAACCGCTTGTTGAAGCAGCACGTATGGGACAGCTGAATGCCTATCGTCACAAAGGTTTCTGGCAATGTATGGATACACTTCGCGAGAAAAATCTGCTGGAAGCACTCTGGCAGTCCGGAAATGCTCCATGGAAAACATGGGATTAAATAGTCGGAGGTGTTGAGATGAAAGGAAGCATCTGCGATTATTGCGCAAATTATGTCTATGATGATGACAGCGAAAGCTATTATTGTGATGTAAACCTGGACGAAGATGAATATTATCGTTTTATCAGCAGTGAATACAAAGAATGTCCATATTGTCGCTCTGGTGACGAGTACAAAGTGGTCCGCCATCAGATGTAAAGAAAACAGATTTCCGTCTGTCCACAGAATAACAGTCAGGGTCAGACAAAATGTGGAAAACGATAACATACGAAAGAAGTTCAGTGGATAAATGATTACAGTAGAACTGGAAAACTTCAGTCTGAAGGAAATCTGCCAGTCAGGGCAGTGTTTCAGGATGAAAGAAGCAGGAGAAAACGTATACGAACTGATTGCAGGAGATAAATACCTGAAAATCTCCCAGCAGGGGACAATTGTTAATTTTTATTGCAGTGATATGGAATTTATCTGTTACTGGGTGCCATATTTTGACATTGATGCAGATTACAGCAGATATATAAAAGCCATTAATCCCAGGGATAAATATCTCGTAAAAGCAGGCGAATGCGGCAGCGGAATCAGGATTTTGCAGCAGGATCTGTGGGAAATGATCATTACATTTCTAATCTCACAGCAGAACAATATTTCACGGATAAAAGGCTGTATTGAGAGGCTTTGCCATAAATATGGCAAACATCTCAGGGCGCAGGACGGAACAGAATATTGTTCTTTTCCTACAGTTGAGGAGCTTTCAGTGGCAACAGAAGAAGAACTGCGGGAGCTTGGTCTGGGATACAGAGCCAGATATCTGGTAGAAACAACCAGAAGTATAAAAGAGGGCGAAATATCTCTGGAAAAGATCTTTCACATGAAATATTACAGCAGGGCACGCAGGGAACTTCTGAAACTCAGCGGTGTCGGAGAAAAAGTTGCGGACTGTATCTGTCTTTTTGCACTGCATCATATGGATGCTTTTCCGGTAGATACCCATATCCGTCAGGTGCTTGACGAACATTACAGGAGAGGCTTTCCGAACAGAAGATATCATGGCATGAGAGGAATCATGCAGCAGTATATTTTTTATTATGAATTAACGAAAGATAAATAATTTGAGGAAAACGGGGAGAGAGTTTTGAATACTTATATTATGTATGGAATTGTTTGTGTGGCCGTGTTTCTGGCAGGCTTTGTGGATTCGATCGCGGGAGGAGGCGGCCTGATCTCACTTCCGGCGTATATGATCGCAGGACTGCCCGCCCATACAGCGATTGCAACCAACAAAATAAGCAGCAGCATGGGAACTGCGATTGCATCCTGGCACTATTTCAGACAGGGATTTATGAAATGGAAGCTGTGCCTTCCGTCAATCCTGGCTGCAATCCTGGGTTCCAGTATTGGCGCAAAGCTGACATTGATGATTCCTGAAAATGTACTCAAGATTGCCATGCTGATCATACTTCCGGTCATTCTGTTCTATGTTACCAGAAGCAAAACACTCAGCGGAGAGACACAGAACACAGAAGAAGTGATTAATGGAACACTGATTTTTAAATGTGTACTGATCGCATTTGGAATCGGTATCTATGATGGTATTTACGGACCGGGAACAGGAACATTCCTGATGCTTCTTTTCTCAGGATTCTGCCATCTGACAATGAATGATGCGGCAGGAACGACTAAAGCCATCAACCTTACAACAAATGTTACAGCGCTTGTTGTATTTCTTGTGAATGGAAAAGTCCTCCTGGGACTTGGAATCACGGCAGGAATCTGTAATATGATCGGAAATTTCCTTGGAAGTCACTGCTTCACAGACAAAGGAACCAAAATCGTAAAGCCGATCATGATCGTTGTTATTGTGATTTTCTTTATTAAAGTCCTTACAGAACTGATTGGATAAAATATTTACAGCTGATACAGAGAACCTGCCACTGGTAGCTTCTCTTGCATACTTTGACATTCATAAAACCTGTTATAGTTTTACATAATGTAAAGTTATAGCAGGTTTTTTGGACTCTGTATTGTGTTTTAAAAGCAAAAATGATAAAATAAAAAAGATAAAATATTATCTATTATACAGATAATTGGGAAGTTATAGATAAAATATTATCTATATAATGGGAGTGGAAATATGGCGGAATTTATATGGGAAACAGCCGAAGAATTAGATCAGAAACTTGCGCAGCGAGTAAGAAATATCAGAAAACGCAGATCCATTTCACAGGAAAAGTTATCTGCAATGAGTGGAGTAAGCTATGGCTCAATTAAAAGATTTGAGTCTTCAGGCCAGATTTCACTGATATCTCTGACAAAAATTGCAATGGCGTTGGACATCGCAGATGAACTCAGAAATCTTTTTACGCAGGTACCATACAGGGACATTCAGGAGGTTATAAATGAAACAAGAAGCCATCGGAAATCTGATACGTGAAGCAGGACAGAAAATGCGCAGGGCGAGGCCGTCAGAAGAAAACATTCATCAGAAAGAAGGTCTGGCTAATTTTTGCACAGATTATGATACGGAGATTCAGAGATTTCTGATCCGTGGACTGAGTGAGATATTGCCGGGAGCAGCTTTTTTCGGAGAAGAGGATACCGAGGGCAATGCCGGTGCAGATGCGGATGGTGAGTATACTTTTTATATTGATCCGATCGACGGGACTACAAATTTCATGTTTGACTATCACCATAGTTGCGTTTCTGTAGGGTTGGCGCACAGAGATAAAATGATTGCAGGTTTTGTTTACAATCCATATACGGATGAAATGTATGTGGGAATCAGAGGAAAAGGAAGCTATCTTAATGGCAGGCGTCTGATCATGAAAAATAAGCCTGTAGAGCAGGGGATTGTAGAATTTGGCTGTGCCCGCTATAACGAAGCCGGTATTGACTGGCTTTTCAGAGTGGTAAAAGAAATGTTCCAGAACAGCCTTTCTATCCGATGCGGCGGTTCAGCTGCACTGGGACTTTGCAGGGCTGCATCAGGTAGTAATACCGTATACCTGGAACTGAAATTACAGCCATATGATTATGCGGCTGCATCAGTGATCCTGGAGGAAGCAGGTGGAAAAATCACTCAGATTGACGGCAGTCCGATTACTTTCCATGAGGGCTGTTCTGTGATCGGCGGTACACCTGCAGCGTGGCAGGAAAGCCGGGAGGCTTTTTCAAAATTAAAAGAAGTGGAATAAGAATCGGATGATGACCTGTTATGGTTCGGCAAAAGCCGGACTGTAGCAGGTTTTTGTCTGTATAAAAGTAAGGCATATGCAACAAGTGGATTTTGTTATACTTTTATTGAGAAAATATATACAATAAGCGAATTAGTGAGAAAAAAAGTCAATTATTGGTTAGAAAATGCTAACAGTCAGGTAGACATAGCCGCAGTTTTATGATATAAAATTATTTGGTTAGATGAAACGAACGGAAATTAGTAGGAGGAAAGAGATGGCAAAACACAATTTATTAAAAAAAGTTGCGCCTGTAGTTATGAGTGCGGCAGTGGCATTTTCCAGCATGCCTGTTACAGCTTTTGCTTCTGATTTTGCAGACAGCACTGTAGAAGCAGCAGAAATTACCGAAGACGAAGAGACAGCAGATGTAGAGACAGCAGATGTAGAGACATCAGACGAAGAAACAGAAGACATCGTGGCAGAAGATGTTGATGATAACGAACTCGACATTGCAGAGGAAGAAGATGCAGAAGAAGCAGGTACAGAAGAGACAGCTTCCGAAGAAGATGCTTTCAGTGCAGAAGAAAGTGATGATGACTTCAGCGCAGGAGAAGAACAGGGAGAGTATACATATGTATATGCCGGTCTTACATGGGCTGAGTACTGGAAAAATGAAGCTGTCCAGAATGCAGGAAGTACAGCCTCATCATCTGTTAAAGATAAAAAAGGTGAATATGACAAAGGAGCTTTTGATACTGTAACAAGAGCTACACCAAATCATGGCGTTCACAGAGGCAGTTATCAGTGTATGGCAACTGTATATTCTCAGGAAGGTCATACATATGATATTTCTTCATGGGAAGCAGACGGCAGTGCGTTCTATACAACCAAGGGAGAGAAAATTGGCTGGAAAGCTTTTGTTGGTGACACTACACTTGCAGATGGAACAGTAGAACATCTTGATCATTATATAGTAACAGGTCTTAAATATGTTCCTGTAAAAGTTGCAACAGCAGATCTGGAAGATTTCAAAAAAGCATATCCAGTAGTAATGAATGGAGAAAAACTTGTTGGTGGATATGGAGAACTTAATCTTACATCATATGAGTATACAGCAGAAGTTACAGAGAATACCAATGGACTGAAAACAGCAACAGAAAGCGCTGATGGTACATTCTCATTCAGTGCGAGACAGACTGGTACAGACTCAGGTTTGAAAGATGTTGCTCTGAAATCAGCAGTAACTGATGGTGCAGAACCGAAAGTTCAGAAAGCAGGCGGTCAGTATGGAGAATTCCTGAGAGCAGATGTACTTGGAAATTACGGTGGACTTGGTGCTGCAATGCAGGCTGTAACCTGGACATATTATGGAGATGATTCCACATACAGTAATGCACTTGTTACATTTGGTACCAAATTTGCAGCAGATAACTGGATGCATAAAAAGAATGGTGTTCAGCTTGGCCTGACAAAATCTCAGAGATGCCAGCTTCCGGAAGGAACAGATGGTACAGGATACTGGAAGGTAACTGTATATGCACTTGGATATGAGGACTATTCTTTCACATTCCAGGCAACAGAAGAAAACATTGTTGGTGCAACAGAAGGTAATGTTGATACTACAGCACTGGAAGCACTTGTTGCAAAAGCAGCAGAGTTGAAAAAAGAAGAATATACAGAAAAAACCTGGAATGTATTTGCTGGTGAATATGATGAAACAGTAGAGATGCTGAAAGATCTTTCTGAAACAACACAGGTGGCGATCGATGAGCAGATCGGACATCTGACAGATGCGATGGATAGCCTTGTAAAAGCAACTTTCTCCCTTTCTAAAACATCAGGAACTCTTACTGTTGGCGGAACTGATAAACTTACAGTAAGTACAAACCTTGAAGGAACTGTTGCATGGAAATCCAGCAACAAAAAAGTTGCCACAGTTGCAGATGGCGTTGTAACAGCAAAAGCAGCAGGAACAGCAACAATCACAGCTGCACTTGGAAGCAAATCCGCAACATACACAGTTACAGTTAAAGCAGCTGAAACACCAACTAAAACACCGGAAGTTGTTAAAACAACAGGAATCACAGCAACAGTCGGACAGGTTTATGTTGGCAAAAAAGCTACGATCAAAGTAACAAAAGAAAACGTAACAGGAACTGCAAAATTCAAAACAAACAACAAAAAAGTTGCAACAGTAAATGCGAAAGGTGTTGTAACAGGTAAAAAAGCAGGTAAAGCGAAGATCACAGTTACTGTTGGAAAATACAAAAAAGTTCTTACTGTAAAAGTTAAAAAACCTTCCTTCAAACTTGCAAAATCTTCTGCAAAGATTAAGAAGGGCAAAACAACCACAATCAAAGTAAAAGCAGCACCGGTTTCAAAAGTTACATACAAGAGCAGCAACAAGAAAGTTGCTACAGTAACCAAGAAAGGTGTTGTAAAAGGTAAGAAAAAAGGAACTGCAACAATTACTGTAAAATGCAATGGAATTACAAGAAAATTCAAAGTCACAGTAAAATAATATAACGGTTTACAGACAGCAGTTTTCAAATTTATCCTTCATAAGCTAAATAAAAGAACGGGGACGTTGGATCAACGCCCCTCAGACTGTAGACAAACTTGGTGTTGGGTGTTATGCCCAGCACCATTTTTCTTTTAAAACTTCTTTTCTTTTTATTTTTTTCAAAATCAACAAAAATCTGGCTGTATTCCA
>NZ_JBQHUL010000059.1:0-11950 GCF_052065235.1 Blautia sp. HCP28S3_G10
GATGGATGAGTCCTGTTCAATACAGGCTTAGCCTCTTGGCTGCATAAAAAATGCGTAACAGACAAAATCTGTTACGCAATAAAAGTCTAACTTTTTGGGGTCACCTCATAGGGATGCTTTTTTTATATTTACTGTTCGGAATGTAGTATGCCATGAGTTTTTCTCAATTTGCTGTGATCGGAACAAACAATAACATCGAAATTGAAAATATATGTGCTTTTCGATGCCTGGATATCCGCTGTAAAAATTTTTGGCATCGAAATCAAAGCTTTGTATATTTTCCGATGCCGAAAATACCCGTTATATAGAAGGTGTGGCATCGAATCAGACGTTTCTACCATTTTCCGATGCTGAAAATGCTTGTTATCTATGATTTTTGGCATCGAAAATTGAGTTTTATGAAAAATCCGATGCCTGAAATGCTGAATATATGACTTTTACTTAAGTTACTGTAAATGTAACAGATCAAATCATCTCTCATAAGAATTTTTGTGATGGATGGTCAAAAATAAATTGACAGTATATTAGCTTCAAAAGTATACTTAAATCAGATGGTTTTGCGTTACAGAATACGTGATCAGCTGGAGGAAAAGTGTATGAAAAGAAAAAGAATAGCAGCGTTGATGCTGACAGTATTTATGACCTTAAACGAGGCTGTTTATCCTGTTAATCAGTATGTTACATACGCTCAGTCAGAAGATGAAGTGAGTGTGGAAGAAGAATCCGGAGAAGGGGATTTTTCTGATGAAGAAGTCACTGTAGAACAGGAAACAGAAGAGAATGATGAGGCAGGCGATTCATCTGAAGAAAGCCTGTCTGTTTTTGATGATGAAAGTGAACCTGATGTCAGCGAAAATACCGATATTGCAGGGGCAGATGAAACAAATCTCGGAGACTCCGGGGAGACTCTGGCTGAAGAATCTGATTTCGTGATCAGTGATACAGGAGTACTGACCGAATACAAAGGCACCGGTGGAGATATTGTTATTCCTGATGGAGTCACAGAGATCGGAACAAGTGTGTTTGCGAATAATAAGAAGATCACATCTGTAAAGTTCCCGGAAGGACTGACAAAGATTGGGAACAGTGCGTTCAGTGGTTGCAGTGGGTTTGACGGGGAACTAAAGCTGCCGGAAAATATAGAGACGATCGGAAACTATGCGTTCAGCAGCTGTTCAGGCCTGAGAGGGGATCTGACGATACCGGACAGCGTGACCGGTATCGGGGAAGGAGCATTCCAGTGTTGCAGCGGATTTGACGGAACCCTGAAGTTATCAGAAAACCTGACTAAAATAAATACTTATACATTCTATGATTGTTCCGGTATCACAGGGGAAGTAGAGATACCTGCAAAAGTAAAAAGCCTTGAGTACAGCTCCTTCAGCGGAATGAAAAAAATAACAGGAGTTACCATCGGGGAAGGGATGGAATCGGTTTATACAAGTACCAACCTGTACCATGCCTTTTATGAGTGTGCCAGTGTTGAGACAGTCCGATTCCTAGGGGCAGTGCCGCCGACCACAAACGGCACCAGTATCTTTTATTATATGTCCAGCCTTAAGACGATTTACATCCCGCAGGGGACATACCAGGCATACAGCAGTGCGTATGGAACTGGGATAAATGCAGGGGTGACCCTGAAGGAGGAAGGAAGCGGGGACTTCATCATCACAGACGGAGAACTGGTCAGCTATACCGGGACAGATACGGAAGTGACGATCCCGGACAATGTGACCAGTATCGGGCTTGGGGCGTTCCGGAATAATACAACGATCCAGAAAGTTATAATCCCTGCAGGGGTAACCGCCATAGGGAAGTATGCCTTTACAAACTGTACAGCGTTACAGGAAGCTGCCTACGAAGAGAACAGCAGGCTTGAGAGCATAGGTGAAAGTGCGTTCAGGGGCTGTACAGCACTGGAAAGGACAGAACTTCCAGAAGGACTGACGGAACTTGGAACTTATGCATTCAATAATTGCGGAAAACTTAACATGAGCATGGAACTGCCGGAAGGTCTGACCACCATCAAGGCATATACATTCAACGGCTGCCGGAATCTGACAGGGGCGCTGAAACTGCCCCAAAATATAGAGACGATCGGAAACTATGCGTTCAGCAGCTGTTCAGGCCTGAGAGGGGATCTGATGATACCGGACAGTGTGACCGGTATCGGGGAAGGAGCATTCCAGTATTGCAGCGGATTTGACGGAACCCTGAAGTTATCAGAAAACCTGACTAAAATAAATACTTATACATTCTATGATTGTTCCGGTATCACAGGGGAAGTAGAGATACCTGCAAAAGTAAAAAGCCTTGAGTACAGCTCCTTCAGCGGAATGAAAAAAATAACAGGAGTTACCATCGGGGAAGGGATGGAATCGGTTTATACAAGTACCAACCTGTACCATGCCTTTTATGAGTGTGCCAGTGTTGAGACAGTCCGATTCCTAGGGGCAGTGCCGCCGACCACAAACGGCACCAGTATCTTTTATTTCATGTCCAACCTGAAAAAGATCTACGTCCCTGCCGATTCTCTTGAGGCATACCAGAAAGCCTACGGAAGCAGCCTTCCAGGTTCTGTGGAATGGTCTACAGATGCATCGGAACTTCCACCGGCCAATTTACAGGTTGACCATGTATACAGCCATACAGTTCATTTGTCCTGGAAGGCACTTCAGAGTGAAAATATCGAGGGATATCAGGTATACCGTGACGGAACAGAAGCGGAAAATCTTCTCACAGAAACGCCTGTAAAAGATGCTTTCTACACAGATAAAAATCTGGAACTTGGTGAAGAGCATACATATTATGTCCGCACCTGTCTTACAGATGGCAGATATTCCGGGTTCGCACAGGTAACAGCAACTACGGCAGCTCCTGTGATAAACAAAATCTACACCGATAATCGTTATAACAAGATTGGAATTACAAGAAACAGGATCTATGCAGATGTTGCTGATACAGGAAATCTCCAGGCAATGGAGGCAAAAGAAACCAGTGGCGTATTTTATTATCTTAACAGCAGCGGAAGAAGAATACAGATTGGTGAGGGAAAACTGACTGCCGGAAAATCAAAAGGCACAGGCAGATTTGAAATTTCATGGAGCTTTGATGATCTGGAATCCGGAAATTATACGGTAGTATTTGTTCTTAAAGACGCAGACGGTGAGACTGCTGAAATGCAGGAAACCATTCAGATTGACCGTTCACGTCCACAGCAGATCGTCGGAGTAATGGCAATCGGAGATGTTGATCAGATTACACTTACCTGGGGAATTGCAGCTGAACTGGATACAACCGGCTATCGGATCTACCGAAAAGCCGAGTCTGACGAAGATTTCAGAATCACAGGATATGTAACAAAAAGAGAGACCCTTTCCTACACGGATAAGACTGTAAAATCCGGACATACATATCAGTATTATATAACCGGAATCAATGAATTTAAGGTGGAGAGTCTTCCGTCAGAAACAGTGACTGCAAGCCCGATTTCTGATACAGAAAAACCAAGAATCATAAAGATGTATCCGGTGAATAACAGCCGTGTTAATGGTACAGCTTCCTTTGGCGTCCAGGCGGAGGACAATGTAGGAATCCGTGAGACGATAATTTATATATCCACAGATAATACCAACTGGACAAAAATCGGAAGCAACCGGTCAGATTTTGCCAGTACATCTTATGATACATCAGGCATTTCATCAGGAACTCTGTGGCTTAAGGGAATTGCCATTGATACGAATGGAAATGAGAGTGAGCCGTTTGTTTATCAGTATCAGATTGATAATGAGGGCCCGTCGGCAGTAAAAATTCTGGAAAAGAAATGTGTGACGACCTCTGTGACTGCAACACTTGTATGGGAAAATGTCCCGGATGAGGACGCAGGTTCTTTCCGTGTTGAACAGTTTTTGGATGGAAAATGGACATCCGTCGGAAATGTCAGCAGTACTCTTGGTATGAACATTTACGGACTTACTCCGGATACAGATTACACTTACCGGGTAATTGCTTATGACCAGCTGGGAAACCGTGGAAAAGAACCGGAAAGTGGAGTAACACTTCATACGCAGGCAGATAATACAGCTCCTGTGATCACATCACTTAATCCGAAACCGGGTACATACAGTGACAAGATCACTCTTTCCGCTACTGCGAAAGATGACTATGGAATTCACAAAATCCAGTTCCAAATTTCAGAAAACAATCAGGACTGGACTACTGTAGAAGAAAAGATTTATGACAACATAAACACTACTGTAACCGCTGAATATACACTTTCTGTAAAGGAATACAGTGACGGATTTATTTATTACCGTGCAGTTGCGGAAGATTTCAGCGGGCAGTTCAGTGATACCAGTGAATCGGCACCTTTTGTCCAGTACAGTATTGACCATACTGCACCACAGGCACCTGTTCATGTATCTGTGGAAGGTAAAAACGGATATATTGAAATTACCTGGAAACAGGGTAAAGAAGATGACCTTGGCGGTTATCAGGTATATCGTCAGGAAGAAAATAAAGAGTACAAAAAGATTGCTGACAACCTTTATCAGGTAAATTACATTGACCGAAATGTAAAAGAAGGAACAAATTATAAATATAAGATATGCGTTTCTGATGCAGCTGGAAATATCAGTGATTTTTCTGGGGAAATGCAGGAACCGGTATCTGTTCTTGTAGATACAGAGAAGCCTGAGATCATCAGTGTTTATCCGGAAAATGGATCAGCAATCAGTGATTCCTATGGAACAGTCCGTGTGCTTGCGCAGGATAACAGAGAACTTTCTTCTGTAAAAATCATGTGGAAGAGTAAAGATGATAGAGATTATCAGAAACTTACTGAAAAGATGGACATAAACAGCTGGAATACAACTGTAGAAGCAGCTCTTCCTCTGAAACAGCTGGAAGATGGTGATGTGATCGATATTCAGGTGCAGGCAGAAGACAGATCCGGAAATATCAGTGATTTATATCAGACACAGTATATGGTAGACTTGACAGCACCAAAGATCAATGCAGTAAAAGCTGTTTACAAAGGAGAGAAAGTTATTGTTTCCTGGAATGGAGAACTGCCGGCAGATCTGATCGGATACAGAATCTACAGACGTGACAATCACAGTACCTCATGGAATCTTATTGCCCAGAAACAGGTGGTTTCAGGTCAGAAGAACTATTCCATTGATGACTGGAATCTGCCGCTTAGCCGTACAGAGCTCGAATATAAAGTAGAAGCTGTTGATGAGGTGGGCAATACTTCTTCAAAAATAATCGAAACACCAGTTGTGCTTCCTGACAGAAGCAGTCCGAAAGCTGTTCTGAACTGTGAAAGTGTTATGGAACAGGGCGTTGAATATCTTTTTGATGCGTCTATGTCTGAAGATGATACCGGAATCATTTCCTATGAGATCGATTTTGGTGACGGAACCAGTTCTCATGAAGCAAAAGCAGGACATAAATATGAAAAAACAGGCACTTATCACGTGACTCTTACGGTAATAGACGGTGATGGAAATAAATCCACAGCTGAAAAAGACATCACTGTGCGTGAGAGAATCCAGCTTGGAACTCTGGAAGTGACTGTCAAAGATTCTGATGGCAGAGCTTTAAGTGGAGCAGAAGTATATTTTGACCTTGGAAATGAAGACCAGTTTAAACGTTTTACAGACGGAAGCGGAAGAGTTTCTTTTACAGCGGAAGCCGGTGCACATGCAGTTGGCTGCATCAAAGGAAATAATGAATATCTTCCTGTCAAAAAAGAAGTCGTAATCACACCGAACAATACGACCAGTATTACAATGATCCTGGTTCAGCAGCCGATCATTGAAGGAAAATTCGAAATTAAACGAATGACCTTTGATGAGATAAAAGCAGCCGGTCTTGATGTTTCCAGTCCGGAGAATCAGTATCTTGTTACAGTAAATGTGACTCTTGTTTATGGAACAGAAGTAATCAAAGACAATATCATGTACAATCCAGGTACAGGCTGGAGTAACTGCAAACCAATCATTGTTGATACTTCATCAGGAAAACATATGTTGATTCCGAATGTTATCTGGTCCGGAAACAATAATAGTGGATCAGGCTCCGGGTCAGGTTCGGGTTCCGGATCAGGTTCTGGTGATGATGACATGGTCAAAAATGTTTCTGTTGCCTATCTGGATGTTCCAATTGGAGTATCTGCACTGAAGGAATTTTTTGATGTGAAACTTCATATCATCAACAATGCATCTTCAGAGTTCAGTATGATGAACAACGAGATTACATTAAATGTTCCGAAGGGTCTTTCTGTTGTGGAATCATCCACAGGAACAGAAAAGAACGCCCATGTTTCTGTAGACGAAATAAAAGGTCAGACGACAAAAACAATCGAGTGGATCCTGCGCGGCGACGATATCGGTGAATACTATCTTTCAGCAGATTATTCCGGTATTTTATCGGAATTCAACCGTCCTGTAACTGCTCATTTTGAGGCAGAAGAACCGATAGAAGTGTACGGGCTTACAGGAATGAAACTGACAGTTCATGTAGCGAACAATCTGAAAAACGGTTATTTCTACTATGATGCTGTTCTTGAAAACAAATCAGAACTGGAAAGATATCTTCCATCTATAAATGGAAACGGTGAGCTTACAGAAGTACAGTATTTCAAAAATGGTTCGGACAGAGGTGAGGCAATATCGCCAGATTCACTGGAAGTTATGGGAAACGGAGATAAACTGGTATATCATTATAAAGATTCCGTTGACAGCAGCCTGCCCGAAGATGTGACATTGAAGGATAAAAATGCAGCGCTTAAGGAGATTTTCTACAATGCACAGCAGACATATGGACTTGAACTTGAATTTGTTGAGGAAAGCCTCGATTATTTTGAAGATGCAAGAGAAACTGTAACTTATGAATTTGATTCCAGAGGCGGATCTTCCGTTGAACCGATCAAAGATATTGTGAAGGGAATGACAGTTACAGTTCCGAAAGCGCCGATAAAAGAAGGAAAATATTTCCAGGGCTGGTTTGAAAATCCGGATGGGACAGGAGAGCAGCTGACCCATAAGACGAAAGCCAGAAAAACAATGATCTGGTATGCACTCTGGGGAGATGAACCGGTTGATACGTCGACACTTTTTTCAAAACTTAACGGGAAAGAATATGGTGTCCATGTAACTGACAACAGCGGAAATCCTGTAGATGGAGCAAAAGTTACACGAGAGGACAGCAGAGGATCAGTTACAGTTACCACTGATGAAGATGGCGATGCCGTATTTGATGATTTTACTGTGGGAACAGTGGCGATCTCCATTACAAAAGAAGGATTTCTTGAGTATTACAATGGAGATTATGAGATCACTGAAGCAGGATATGATACATTTGTTCTGTACAATACCTCACAGGAAGGCCATATTGTTACAAAAGCCATGTATAGTGCAGGAGATTCCGAGACAGATTTGCTGAAAGGCGCCAAACGACTTTCAAATGATTTTTCTTTCAGCTTTAAAATACGCTGTGAAACAGCCGATGGAAATCGGTCAGGAGAACATCTTGAACTGTGGCAGAACACCAACAAGATTGCAGATGCAGATTCCAGTGGTGTATTCCAAAACCTTCGTGCTGCAAGTTTTGTAGTAGGAAAGGGAATTCATATCCGTAATTATTACAGTTCGGACAATCCTTATCTGTATACAAGAACACTTCTGAATATGGAAATTATGAAAAGTCCGAAAGTTTATGGAACACTTTCTCTGGGATCAGAGACAGGATTTTCCATTGACAGTGACGTTCCTTTCCTGGGCGGGATGAAAATTTCTACCGGTTTGTCATCTTTTCCGGTTGATTTTAAGATCGACCAGGAAAAAGAGACTGTGCATCTGGGCATTAATGTAAAGAAAGAAACATTTAATACTGAAAAAAGACGGGAAAAAAACAAAAACTGGCTGTCGTCTGTAAATCAGGCAACGCAGTGCGGTTCTGTGGATTCCAGTGAATTGAACAATAAGTTTTCCGAGTATTGCAGAGAGCATGGCAGAATGTCTCTCAGTGGCTGGGATGTGAAAGCACCGGAAGTCTCAGTGCTTGGTTATGCTGAAGGAAAGTTATCCTCAGGAAACTGGACAAAGATCACCGGATATCTCTGTGTTCAGGTAAAAGCTTCAGCAAAATATGGCTGGACGATCCCTTCTGTATTTTCAATTCCGATTGTTGTGGAAATCAAACTGTCGGCGGATGGAAAGCTGTCTGCAAAGGTAACATATGACCTAGAAAAAAGTAATCTTACCGGTACGCTTGGACTTGATCTTTCATTTTCACTTGATGCACTCGTCGGAGTCGGAGTCTCGGGTGTTACAGCAGGCGGTGTAACAGGAAAAGCAACTCTTGATCTTGAATTTTATCTGGCAAGCACGAATGGAGAAAAGGGACTGAATTCTGCCACTCTGACAGGATCAATGGGAGTTAAGGCATATCTG
Source organism: Blautia sp. HCP28S3_G10 (assembly GCF_052065235.1). Classification (NCBI taxonomy): domain Bacteria; kingdom Bacillati; phylum Bacillota; class Clostridia; order Lachnospirales; family Lachnospiraceae; genus Blautia; species Blautia sp. HCP28S3_G10. Next base: position 8,460 of record NZ_JBQHUL010000059.1, read on the forward strand.
GGGCCTGTGGAATTAACGAAACAGTTTGTACAAAAGAAATTTTATCTTTACACAAGGAATAATGAACGGGAATCTCAAACCAGCGCAGGTTCAGCGGCAGAGCTTCTTTATGATGCGGATGGATACACAACAGTAGACAGAACCTACCTCGAAAAACAGTCAGCCTGGAAGGGCTCCGAAGAAAGTTCCGAAGTAATAAAGCCCCTTCTCACAGATACGTACGGTGGTTCTGATCCACAGATCGCTTCTGCAAATGGAAAGACAGTCATGGTATTCCGGTATGATAACAAAGACCGTGATGTCTGGAATATGGGACAGCTGATGTATTCTGTATTAAAAGACGGTAAGTGGCAGGAACCACAGCCGGTAGATGATAATGAACTGGCGGACATCAGTTTTGATCTGAATTCAGATGGAAATGAGATTACTCTTTCTTATCAGGAAGCGAATGAAAAACTGACAGAAAATACGGCAGCGATAAACAAACTGACCGCTCATACCAGTATCAGATTTATGAAGTTTGACCTTTCTTCGATGAAATTTACAGAGGCTGAACAGGTATCGGAAAATTCTGATACATATGCATTCCGCGCAAGAACGTTTACATTAAATGGAGAGGAGATCATGGTATGGATAGGAAATCCGAAAAGTGATATTTTCACTCTTAATTCAGAGAACCAGCTTCTTTACAGAATCCGCCGAAATGGTCAGTGGGGAGAGGTAAAAACGCTTGTAAAAGACAGTAATTATATCCCTTCTTTCTGCGTGGGAACACTGGAAGGAAAAACGGTTCTTGTGTATTCTGTAGATGGAGATAATGACCCGGGAACCACCTCAGACCGTACCGTATACGGCATTGACCTCAATGGAAATATTCTTTTCCGGGAAGAGGGGAGCTGTGAAGAAATTACATATCTGAATCTGCCGGATGAGTATCTGAATGGTTTTGTGTGGAATCAGAATGGTGTCCTCATGTACCGTAATTCCGTAAAAGAAAAGAGTATGGCAATTACAGGGGAAACGGATTCTGTAAGCAGCAACTTTAAGATCTGTGGGAAAAATATCTATTATATTGCGACAGATGAAAACGGCTTCCAGAATATTTTCTGCATGAAAAAGACAGTCGAAAACTGGGCATCACCGGTACAGATCACAGATCAGAAAGAACAGATCATCAGTTTTGATGTCTGCAATTCCGGTGATGGCGATTACATTACTCTGATGAGAAGCAATGGTGATTTTGAAAATGAATCCAACACCCTGTCATGGCTGAAGGTTGGTGAAACTCATGATCTGGTTCTTGCAGGAACTTCTTTTGAGATGGAGGATGCGATTCCTGGAAAGAAACTTCCTGTAACGCTCAGAATCAGTAATCAGGGAAGCGAAGTGGTCTCAGAAATCGGTTATTCTGTTGAAACAGTTTCAGATAAGGAGTCACCTGAAACAATCTGTCAGGGAACAAAGGAGATAAAGCTTCTTTCCGGTACAGAAAATCAGACAGAGATAGAAATCCCAATTTCAGAAAATGCAGCAGCCGGTAAGCTTAAGGTACACATCTGGGAACTTAAGGACGGAGAAACTGTCGAGGAACTGAAAGAAGACAATAATTCTGCTGAAATTCAGGTTGCATTTACTGATCTTTCTGTTTCTGCAAAACTGTATACAGCAGCCGGAAATAATACTGCGGTGATCACTGTCAGAAATAACAGTCAGGTTGCAGCAGGCGGAGAATTGAAGGTGTATGATACAGGCAGAGTAGACGGAACAATTATTCAGGCTGAAAAGATTCAGAAGCTAAAGCCAGGTGAGGAACAGACGTATCGTCTGGAATTCGGTAATGATATTTTTACTGATGATACAACAGAACTGGAACTTGCGGCAGAAGTCGTTCCGGATGTAGCGGATTATGCAGAACACAATAACTGTGATACAGTTATTGTACAGAAAATGGTTCATGCAAGATTTTATGCAGAAGGAGTCCTTCTTGCAGATGATCTTTATCAGGCAGGAGAAAGCCTGATCCTTCCGGCTGATCCGGAAGGAGATGGAATTTTCCGGGGCTGGTATACAGATGGAAAACCGGCAGAGGATGGAAGTGTTTTGAATGATAATACAGAATATTATGCGGTTTTCCATAAAGATATTGAGAAGGCAGATGTTTCTGCAACAGATACGCTCTGTGTCACAGGAAAAGAACTCCGGCCGGAACCGACAGTAACGTACAATGGTCAGAAACTTCAAAAGAGCACAGATTACACTGTTTCATGGAAGAACAACGTAAAGATCGGAAACGGTGAGATCATCATTAAGGGCATTGGCGGATACTATGGTGAAAAAATTGTCCAGTTCAGAATCACAGATCATTCCTGGGAAAAGAACTGGAAAGTCCTTCAGGAAGCAACAGCCCTGACAGAAGGTAAGCAGCAGCGAACCTGTACGAGATGCGGACTGAAACTGACACAGACCATTAACAGATTGAAGCCGACGGTTTCCGTCAATGCTGACAATATTGTCCTTAAGGTAAAACAGTCTACAAGGAAACTGAAAGTTACAGGTCTTGCAAAGGGTGACCGTATTGTTTCATGGAAATCCAGTAACAAAAAGATTGTCACAGTGAATTCTTCTGGTAAGATAAAAGCAGGAAAGAAGACCGGAAAAGCAAAGATTACGGTAATACTGAAGAGCGGACTTACCCGGGTGATTTCAGTAAAAGTACAGAAAAAAGCAGTAAAGACGACAAAGATCCTTGGAATCAAGAAAAAACTTTCTCTGAAAAAAGGAAAATTCCTGAAACTGACACCGGAGATCCTTCCAATTACATCACTGGAAAAGGTAACTTACAGTTCCAGTAACAAAAAGGTAGTATCTGTAAATTCAAAAGGAAAGATCACTGCGAAGAAGAAGGGAACCGCAACCATAACTATAAAATCCGGAAAGAAAAAAATAAAATGTAAAGTTACTGTAAAATAAAATTCTTTACTTAAGATGGAAATCGTGTTAGAATAGCACTTGCGCAAGCAGGTCAGGTGATCGCGGCTGCACAGACGAAAGGGTGCAGACGAGGAAAGTCCGGGCTTCACAGGGCAGGATGCCGGATAACGTCCGGTGGAGGTGACTCCCAGACCAGTGCAACAGAAATAAACCGCCTTCTTCTGTAAGGTAAGGGTGGAAAGGCAGTGTAAGAGACTACCGCCGTTGTGGTAACAGAACGGGCACATGTAAACTCCATTTGAAGCAAGACCGAAAAGAAAGCGATACGGCTGCCCGTCGTGCTTTCAGGTGGGTCGCTTGATCCTTTTGGTAACGAAAGGGCTAGATAGATGATCATCCAATGACATAACCCGGCTTATCGATCAGCTTGCAATAAAAAAACGCTGCATTATGATATGTACCCAGAATTCTGGACACATATTTATAAGTTAGGCGGACATTATGGATGCTTCTCTGTATTTTACAGGAGGCATCCATTTTGTTTTTGCCTGGATTCGTTT
>NZ_JBQHUL010000060.1:0-11581 GCF_052065235.1 Blautia sp. HCP28S3_G10
GGAATACAGCCAGATTTTTGTTGATTTTGAAAAAAATAAAAAGAAAAGAAGTTTTAAAAGAAAAATGGTGCTGGGCATAACACCCAACACCAAGTTTGTCTACAGTCTGAAAGCTGCAGCAATTGCTGTAGCTTTCTTTTTTTTACGCATTTCTGTGTTTTCTGACTGATTTTTTGTCTGCCATTGCAGCCGCTGCCTCACGTCTGGCCATCTGCTGTCGCCTTATTGCCAGATCCAGCGACCGGCATTTCTCTTCATCCTCATTCTGTGAATTAAGTTCCTGCTGAATAAGCCTTTCAAGAATTACCTGAAATTCCAGAATCTTTGCATCATGAATCTTTTCTTCCCCTGATAGCAATACCTCTTCACATACCTCTGAAGTATTTTTATTTTCATCTTTCTCTGTATCTTCACTGCATTCTTCCAGCAACCGCAGTCTGCTATTACTGTCTCCAGGCGGTACCTGCGCAATCTGCGGGATCAGTTCACGAATTGCCCGAAGCTGCAGTCCTCTGTTTTTCAGTTCTTTAATATTCAAAAACAACTGAATATCATACCCGGTGTAATACCGATGTCCCAGTTCATTTCTCTGAATCCTGAGATTCAGTTCCTCTTCCCAGTATCGAAGCACATAAGACTTAATTCCAGTCATCTCAACAGCCTGTCTAACTGTATATCTTGTCTCCACAGTACTTACACCTCCTTATGAAATTCACTGAGTGGTGATTATGTCTGTTGTATTTATCGGACAGTTACCACTGATTTTAATTATAAACAGCCTCCATATTAAATTCAATAAAAATCGTTCGTCTCATTTTGACATAAAAATCAGCCAGGATATCAAAGAAGTTTTCCTGACTGATCTTAATAATTACTTTTTCATGTTAACAAACTGTGTATAACGTGGCAGCCATACAAGTTCTATGGTTCCAATCGGACCATTTCTTTGTTTTGCTATAATTACCTCTGCAATATCTTTTTTCTCTGTATCCTTGTGATAATAATCATCACGATAAAGGAACATTACCACATCGGCATCCTGCTCAATTGCTCCTGACTCTCGAAGATCCGAAAGCATCGGCCTGTGATCCGGACGCTGCTCTACTGCACGGCTCAGCTGCGAAAGCGCAATAACCGGAACACTCAGTTCTCTGGCAAGAGCCTTTAATGAACGTGAAATATCTGAAATTTCCTGTTGACGTGAATCAGACTTGCCACTTCCGCTCATGAGCTGAAGATAGTCGATCATAATAATTCCAAGATTATGTTCCAGTTTATATTTTCGGCATTTGGAACGCATCTCCGCAATGCTGATTCCCGGTGTATCATCAATGATAAGATTGGAACGGCCTATGATATCTGCCCCTTCAACCAGTTTCGTCCAGTCCTCATCTTTGAGGTTACCGGTACGCATATTTTGTGAATCAACATGTGATTCCATTGCTAGAAGTCGGTTTACCAGCTGTTCTTTTGACATTTCCAGACTGAAAATAGCAACTGTAACATCTTTACGAAATGCCATATACTGGGCAATATTCAGTACAAACGCTGTTTTCCCCATAGAAGGTCTTGCTGCAATAAGAACAAGATCAGATGGATGCATTCCTGATGTCTTATAATCCAGATCAATAAAACCTGTCGGAATTCCCGTTACGCTGCCTTTCAGCTTGGAAGCTTTTTCGATATTATTGATTGCATTCAAAACAACCTGCTGGATCGGGACATAATCTCCGCCAATACTTCTCTGAAGAATATTAAACAGTTTCTTTTCTGATTCTTCCAGAATCATTTCTGTACTTTCTTTTTCCAGATAACAGGTATTCGCCACTTCCTCTGTTGCCTTTATCAGTCTTCGCAAAAGTGCTTTTTCACTGACGATATTTGCATAATACTTGACATTCGCCGAAGTTGGCACCGCTTGAATCAGTTCACGAACATATTCCATGCTGCTGATATCAGGCGGCAGGTCTTTTTCTTTCAGGCGGTTCTGCAAAGTGATCAAATCTACCGGTTTCCCTTCGTTGCATAGTTCAACCATCGCATCGAAGATGATTCCGTATTGATTCTGATAAAAATCATCACTTGTAAGAATCTCAGAAGCTACCAGAATGGCATCTCTGTCGAGAAGCATGGAACCAATTACTGACTGTTCTGCCTCAATACTGTGAGGAAGGATTCTTTTGATCAGTGCTTCTTCCATTAACTGTCCTCTCCCTTATATTACGCTTCTTTGATCCAGACTTTCAGAGAACCTGTAACCTTAGGATGAAGTTTTACCGGAACCTGAGTCACACCGAGATTTCTGATCGGACTTGGCAGCTGAAGTTTCTTTTTATCAATTTCAAGACCAAGCTGAGTTTTAGCAGCTTCAGAAATTTCTTTTGTAGATACAGAACCAAATGTTCTTCCACCTTCACCGACTTTAAGAGTAAGAATAATCTCTTTTGTTTCAAGTTCTTTTGCAAAAGCCTGGGCTGCTTCCAGATTTTCCTGTGCAACTTTCTCAGCATTTGCTTTCTGAAGTTTCAGATCATTAAGATTTTTGGAAGTAGCCTCAACTCCAAGTTTCTTAGGAAGGATCATATTTCGTGCGTAACCGTCACTGACATTGACAATTTCGCCTTTTTTTCCAAGTGACTTAACATCTTCTAATAAAATTATTTTCATTTCTTCGTTTCTTCCTCCTGATATAACTCATCGATAATTTCTTTGATCATATTTTCCACTTCTTCAATAGGCTGTTTTACCTGAGCCCCGGCTATATTGATATGACCGCCGCCACCAAGTTTCTCCATCATAACCTGGACGTTGACCTCATCAATAGCTCTTGCACTGACATAAACCTCTTTATTATATGTGGTCAGAACAAATGATGCCTTTACACCTGCTATGTTCAAAAGCTCGTTAGCAGCCTGTGCGCCAACTACCGTAGGACTCTCAAGTCCTTCACTCGGACATTTTGCAATAGCAAAGTATCCTTTGTAGATTTCTGCCGTACGAACAGCTTCTGCCCTTGCTTTGTATGAGTCAATATTATCCCGCAGCATTTTACGGACCCTTGTCATATCCGCTCCAGAACGACGAAGAAATGCTGCTGCCTCAAAAGTTCTTACCCCTGCTCTTGTAATGAAATTATTTGTATCAATCATAATTCCCGCATAAATGCAGTCAGCTTCTATATTGCGAAGTCTGAGATCGTCAGAAAAATACTGAAGTATTTCCGCTACCATCTCGCAGGTAGAAGAGGCATATGGCTCCACATAGGACAATACAGCATTCTGGATCACTTCATTTCCTCTTCGATGATGATCCAGCACTACGATTGTCTTTGTCATATAAAGAAGATCTTCACACTCTGTATAGCTTGGCTTGTTTGTATCAACAACAACCACAACTGTATTATTATCAACAAGTTCCATAGCTTGTTCCCGATCAATAAACATCGACGGTTCATAGTCCGGATTGTTTATATATCCTGCCATCAACGGACGAATCGAGGTAGATGGATCGTTTACCACAATATGAACCGGTTTTCCAAGTGTCTTTCCTGCTCGATAAATACCAATTGCTGCCCCCAGTGCATCCACATCAGTGATTTTATGCCCCATAACAACCACTCGCTCTTTTGTACTCATAAATTCTTTGAGTGCCTGAGCCTTTACACGGGCCTTTACACGGGTTGTCTTTTCCATCTGCTGAGCCTTACCACCGTAATAAGTAATACTGTCACCGTTCTTGATAACTACCTGATCCCCACCACGTCCCAGGGCCATCTCTATGGCAATTCTGGAATATTCATAATTCTGAAGATATGTTGTAGCATTCAGTCCGATACCGATACTCAGAGTTACAGTCATCTCATTTCCGATATTTACTGTCTTGACTTCTTCCAGAATATGAAATTTCTGTTCTTTCAAGGCTTCCAGTGAACTCTGTCTCATAATAAGGAAATATTTATCCTTTTCAAGTTTTCGTACAAGTCCGTCATAATTCGAGAAATATTTTGTAATCTTACGGTCGATCAGAGCAATAAGAAGCGATCTTCTGACATCTTCCACACTTTCCAGTGCTTCTTCGTAATTATCCAGATAAGCCAGTGCGACAACCAGTTTATTGTCTTCATTTGCCTGAATATATTCCTTCAGTTCAGTCTCATCATAGAGATACATTGCAATCAGGCTGGTGATATCCGGAAGGTTTTCCAGAAGTTTCGAGGATGCAACTGCTTTACCGAGCATAATACGCTGCATGGATATTCTGTATATCCTTTCGCCAAATTGCGTACTTACTTCAGATATTTCTCGTTTTTCACTTGCCGGAAGTTTATCTGCGGTAATATCCGGAAAAATTGTGCTGACATTTTTCCGGTAGAACTGGTCACGTCCCGTCATCTGTGCAAACATTTTGTTTGACCAGATCATTCTTCCCTGCATATCCATGATTGCATATGGGAGTGCCAGTTCTTCAAGAACCCTTTTTTCGAGGAATTCATACTGACTGGCAAATGCAACCAGATCGTTGAACATCAGTGGTCTGTGATAAAAAAGCAGAATGATCGCAATTGCGACATAGATCAGTATTCCCAGCGTCACAACAATGCCTGCTTTTATATTAACAATATAAACCAGAATGTTCAGCACTATCAGGAGAATGGATAAATATAACGGCCAGCGCACCAGATGTTTCAAGTGCCCTTTTAATTTTAATTTTCCACTCATAATTTTCTTTACCATTCTTTTCTAAAATTTACAGGATGCTAAGTATTATTATAGCAGATTCCAGAACATTTTACCATATGAATGTTAAATCCGGTGTTACTGTTGTAACTGTTCACTCCACAATGGTTAAAGCAAAAAGATCGCTGTCATAAATGACAGCGATCCTGAAATTCTGATTAGTCCTGAACGTATGGCATCAGAGACATATGACGAGCTCTCTTAACTGCAACAGTAAGAGCTCTCTGATGTTTTGCACAGTTTCCTGTGATTCTTCTAGGAAGGATTTTACCTCTTTCAGAAACATATTTTCTGAGTTTTGCTACATCCTTGTAATCGATTTCGTTGTTTTCTTTACCGCAGAATACACAAACTTTTTTTCTTCTGCGTCCGCCTCTTCTCTTCATAGGAGAGTCCGGTCTTTCGCCTCTATTATAAGCCATGATGGTTTCCTCCTTATTCTATTTCTTTCAGTTATAAACACTTGGTTTCCATTCTAATTAAATGGAAGTTCCTCATCAATTCCATCCGGAATATTCATGAATCCGTCTGCACTTGCAGATCCAGGTCCCGGCATAGATGGTGCAGGTGCAGCACTCTGCTGCGGATGAGAAGCTGCATAGCTGTCACTGGAAGCTTTACTTTCAGCAAACTCCTGTTCTTCAACTACAACTTCTGTTGTATACACCTTCTGTCCTTCTCTGTTTGTATAACTTCCGGTCTGTATACGTCCGGAAACAACAATACGGATTCCCTGATGGAAATATTTTTCTGCAAATTCCGCTCCGCGTCCGAATACGACACAACTGATAAAATCAGCAGTTGCCTCACCGTCACGACGGAATCTTCTGTCTACTGCCAAAGTATATCTGGCAATTGCCAGAGCGTTTTCTCCTGCGGAATATCTAACCTCAGGATCTCTTGTTAAGCGTCCCATTAAAATTACTTTGTTCATTATTATCCCTCTTTCTTCTTAGTGAGTGAACGGGTTTCTTAATGGTGCTTTCTAAAATCCATGGTTACTGTTCACTCCGTTCACAGTAACAATTCATCTACTAAGATTATGCGTCTTTGCGAACGACTAAATATCTTAATACGTTGTCCATGATGCGAACGTGTCTTTCAACTTCTGCCGGACACTGTGCGTCTGCTTCAAACTGAATGAAATAGTAGAAGCCTTCATGCATTTTCTGAATTTCGTAAGCTAATTTCTTCTTACCCCATTCTTCTACTTCTGTGATGTTTCCGTTGTAACGAGTGATGTAGCCTTTTGCTTTTTCAACTACTGCATCACGAACTTCGTCTTCAACTTTAGCGCTCACAACTAATGCTAATTCGTACTTATTCATGTCATTTTACCTCCTTATGGTCTTTGTGGCCCTCCGCCTGTACAGAGAGCAAGGATATGAAAATATATCACAGTTGCTTATTTTACCATAAGAATTTATCAATGTAAAGGATTTTTTTGTCGAATTGAATTTTTTGTAGTTTTTCTTCATTTTTCAGTCCTTGCTTATCAGATATGTGTTTTATATTTGTATTTTTGCATATATATTGTGTTATTGCCGGAAATATATTATACTTGTTGCACAAACGCTTTTGCGTAACTGAGGAGAGGAGAAAGATATGGATTCTGTATTATATGCAAACTATCTTAACATCCTTGAGCATGAACTTGTTCCTGCCCTTGGATGCACGGAGCCAATTGCAATTGCCTATGCGGCTGCAAAGGCCCGTCAGGTTCTTGGTGAATTTCCTGATTCAGTGGAAATGTCATTGAGCGGCAATATCATCAAGAATGTGAAAGGTGTTACTGTACCTAATTCCGGAGGTATGAAAGGCATTGACGTTGCTGCCATTCTCGGAATTGTAGGCGGTAATGCTGACAAAGCCCTGGAAGTTCTTGAAGAAATCACACCTGAACACATTGCCAGGACGCGCGAACTGGTTAAGCTGAAGGTCTGTTCATGCTCCCTGGCAGAAGGAGTCGACAACCTTTATATTACAGCCAAAGTAATCTGCGGCAGCCATTTTGCAGAAGTAACAATCGAACATCAGCATACAAATATCACACGGATTGTCAAAGATGGTCAGATTCTTCTTGACCATCCTCTGGATTCTGCCGCATCTGCATCAGAACCGGATAAATCCACACTTACTGTAAAAGATATTCTTGATTTTGCTGATCAGGTTAAGATGAAAGACGTACAGCCTATCATTGATCGACAGATCAAGTTGAATTCTGCGATCTCTCAGGAAGGTCTGGACAACAACTATGGAGCTCAGATAGGCAAAACGCTCATGCATGTATGGGGTAAAGGTGTTACCACAAGAGCCTGTGCCAGAGCTGCTGCCGGAAGTGATGCAAGAATGGGAGGCTGCTCCCTCCCTGTAGTGATCAATTCCGGGAGTGGGAATCAGGGCATGACTGTTTCTCTTCCTGTAATTGTGTATGCAGATGAATGGGAAGTCTCACATGAAAAACTCTGCCGCTCGCTTGTTGTAAGTAATCTTATTGCTATTCATCAGAAATATTATATAGGAAGTCTTTCTGCTTACTGTGGTGCTGTAAGCGCTGCCTGTGGTGCTGGTGCAGGAATTACTTATATGTATGGCGGTAATTATCAGCAGGTATCCCTGACCATAATAAACACTCTTGGTAATGTAGGCGGAATCGTCTGTGACGGTGCAAAACCCTCCTGCGCAGCTAAGATTGCATCTTCCGTAGATGCAGCACTGATGGCATTCCAGCTGAGTATACAGAACAAAAGTTTTCTGCCAGGCGAAGGCATCATCAAAGGTGATGTTGAAGAGACAATCAAAAGTATGGGGTATATTGGCAGAGTGGGCATGAGATTAACTGACACTGAGATACTCAATGTCATGATCGACAAGGCAAATATCAACCAGGACTGCTGATTTTGTCTGTACATATTAATAACAAAGGAGAATCTATCCATGAAAAAGAACAGTTTTTTTACAAGTCTTCCATTTAAACTTCTGGTATGTGTTATTATTGGCATCATTGCGGGAATTATCCTGAATAAAACAGATTCCTCCTCACTTACCATTGCTATTCTGAATATCGTTGTTACCGTAAAATACGTACTTGGCCAGTTGATCAACTTCTGTGTACCACTGATCATCATTGGTTTTATCGCTCCATCTATCACCAAACTTGGTAACAATGCTTCACGCATGCTGGGTGTTGCACTTGTGATCGCCTACGTGTCTTCTATCGGCGCCGCACTTTTTTCCACAGGAGCTGGTTATGTACTGATTCCACACCTGTCAATTGTCACTGACGTAGAAGGTCTGAAAACACTTCCTGATGTAGTATTTGAACTTTCTATTCCACAGATCATGTCTGTAATGAGTGCACTTGTATTCTCCATTATGGTAGGTCTGGCAGCAACATGGAATCAGACCAAACTAATCACCGGAGTTCTTGATGAATTCCAGAAAATCGTACTTTCCATCGTTTCAAAGATCATCATTCCGATCCTGCCTATTTTCATTGCACTGACATTCTGTGGACTGGCTTATGAAGGTTCCATTACCAAACAGCTTCCTGTATTCCTTCAGGTTATTGTTATTGTACTGATCGGACATTTTATCTGGATGGCACTGCTCTACGGGCTTGCCGGTATTTATTCTAACGAAAATCCTATGGATATTGTTCGTCATTACGGACCTGCTTATCTGACTGCAGTAGGAACCATGTCCTCTGCTGCCACTCTCGCCGTTGCGCTTCAGTGTGCAGGCAAAGCCAAACCTCTTCGTAAAGATATGGTACAGTTCGGCATCCCTCTTTTTGCCAACATCCATCTCTGTGGTTCCGTTCTTACCGAAGTCTTTTTTGTTATGACCATCTCAAAAATTTTATATGGTTCTATTCCGACACCTGGAACCATGGTTCTTTTCTGTCTGCTTCTTGGAATCTTTGCACTGGGAGCGCCCGGAGTTCCAGGCGGAACTGTAATGGCTTCTCTCGGACTTATTACAGGTGTCCTTGGATTCAATGAAACAGGTACCGCCCTGATGCTTACCATTTTCGCACTTCAGGACAGCTTTGGTACAGCTTGTAATGTTACAGGTGATGGCGCACTTACTCTTATCCTTACCGGATATGCCAAACGTCATCACATCAAAGAACAGAATATTAGTGTTGATCTCTGATACCTGGATTTGAAATATTACTGTTCACTCCACAGTAACACTCTGAGATGATTTTATATACCGGGGAATTTTGTCAACTTGACAAAGTTCTCCGATTTCTTCTATACTGACTTTAATACTATCTGTCAGGAGGACAAAAATTTATGATTTTAAAAAATGGTCATCTTATCGACCCGGCCGGACACACAGATGCCATCACTGACATCCGTTTTGAAAATGGCATCATTCAGGAAATCGGCACTGCACTGATACCCGCTGCAAATGAAGAAATCCTGGATATTACAGGGCTTACTGTTGCCCCGGGCCTGATTGATACTCATGTACACTTCCGTGATCCCGGTCTGACTTATAAGGAAGATATTCATACAGGATCTCTTGCTGCTGCAAAAGGTGGTTTCACCTCCGTCATCTGTATGGCAAATACAAAACCGACCGTAGATACTGTAGATACTCTAAAAGATATCCTTAGCCGCACAAAAAAAGAAAACATACATATTTACCAGACAGCTTCTGTTTCCACTGGACTTAACGGAGAACATCTGACAGATTTTGATGCTCTTGCCAGTGCGGGAGCCTGCGGCTTCACAGATGATGGAATTCCCCTTCTTGATGCCGTCTTCTGTTACAAAGCCATGGAAAAGGCTGCCTCACTTCATATGCCGATCAGTCTTCATGAAGAAGACAAAAGTTTCATTACAAATAATGGAATCAACGCAGGTAAAACAGCCGAAACACTTGGTGTAAAAGGCTCTCCTGCAATTGCCGAAGAAATAATGGTCGCACGTGACTGCATGCTTGCTCTCCATTCAGGCGCATCTGTTGTAATCCAGCACATCAGTTCCGGAAACTCTGTAGAACTTGTCCGCTCTGCACGCAAAATGGGCGCTGATATCCATGCAGAAGCAACCCCTCATCATTTTACACTGACTGAGGAAGCACTTCTGGAATACGGTTCACTTGCCAAAATGAACCCGCCTCTCCGCCTCAAAAAAGACCGTCAGGCAATCATTGAAGGGCTGAAAGATGGTACGATCGACCTTATTGCCACTGATCATGCGCCTCACAGTCAGGAAGAAAAATCAAGACCTCTTACCGAAGCCCCCAGTGGCATTATAGGACTAGAAACATCTCTTGGTCTCGGTATCACTTCCCTGGTAAAAACAGGACAGCTCACACTGATGGAACTTCTTTCCAAAATGACCTGCAATCCGGCAGACCTTTATCATCTGTCAGGCGGTCGAATACAGGTAAATGCTCCTGCTGACTTTGTTATTTTTAATCCGGATGAAAAATGGACTGTCAGTGACTTTGCCTCCAAAGCCTCCAACAGCCCATTTAAGGGTACTGAACTTTATGGAAAAATTCATTATACACTCTGCAGTGGAAAAATCATTTATCATGGATAATTCCCCTGTTTTACAGCTTTATCAGAAATAACCCGATATTATAACTCCCTTTGATTCGGCGGTCCTGCCAGATATCACAGGGAGTTTTCTGTTTTCTGAAACTATCCTTCATAAATCTGATCGAATACTCCGCCATCTGCAAAATGTGTTTCCTGTGCCTTATCCCATCCACCAAAATCATCAATTGTCACCAGATTTACATTAAGATCAAAAACATCTTCATATTCTTTCAGGATATCTTCATTAGATGGGCGATAATAATTATCACCTGCAATCCTCTGCGCTTCATCAGAATAAAGATAATTGAGATATTCAGTTGCAACATCTCTTGTTCCTTTCCTGTCTACTATTTCATCTACAATTGCCACTGAAGGCTGTGCCAGAATGCTGATACTTGGTGTTATAATCTCATAATCGTCAGGATAATCTTTTACAGAAAGATATGCTTCATTTTCCCATGCAATGAGTACGTCTCCCTGACCGTTTTCAACAAAAGAAGTGGTTGCTCCTCTGGCTCCTGAATCCAGAACAAGTACATTCTGATACAATTTTTTGATAAACTCCTTTATCTTGTCTTCATCACCGTCAAATTTTTTATCTGCGTAAGCCCAGGCTGCCAGATAATTCCATCTTGCGCCTCCCGATGTCTTCGGGTTCGGTGTTATGACACCTATATCTTCTTTTATAAGATCATCCCAGTCTTTAATCCCTTTTGGATTTCCTTTACGTACCAGAAAGACAATCGTTGATGTATACGGAGAACTGTCATTTGGAAATTCTTCAATCCAACCCTTATCGATCAGCCCCGCATCTTCAACAGCATTCACATCATACTCAAGTGCAAGTGTTACGACATCTGCTTCCAGTCCGTTTGCAACCTCCAATGCCTGTTTACCCGAACCGCCGTGTGACTGAGTTATTTCAACCTCCTGTCCAGATTCTTCTTTCCAGTGTTCTGCAAAAACTTTATTATACTGTTCATACAGTTCTCTTGTCGGGTCATAAGAAACATTTGTTATTTCAACTTTGTCCTTTTTTGCTGCAAATACAGATGAAACACCTGCTCCGTTGATTCCTAATACTGCCGCAAGTCCTAATATAAGAATTCTTTTTTTCATAATACATGTCCTCCTCTTTCCTTTTGATTTTTATGTTGTTTGTTGTTGCAACGTAAGCGCCAAATATTCCTGCGGATTTCCTAACACTCTGTTTCCCTCTATAATTGTAGGCGAAAGATATTTAGACTATTTCACTACAATTACGGAGGATAAGTTATGGCAA